>JAYUUR010000302.1:0-12423 GCA_043754475.1 Saprospiraceae bacterium
TGAAAGGCGACTTTGCCTGTCCCGATAATTGTAACAGTCATAATTTTATGCTCCTTTAAAATGAAGGGCAAAGTAACTCATCATTATCATATTCGCCGAGATAAATTAAGGATATTTCAAACACATTTTGCGAGCGGCGATAATTTTTTAAAGTCGGAATATTCAAATCATAGCTCAACCCAACGAGGATATTGTTAAATTCCAAACCTCCCATCAACACAACGGCGTCAATATTGAAACCATCTTTACTCTTCACAGGACGTACCCAACTACCCAAATGCAAAGCCGTGCCATAGGTTTTATCAATGGTCAAACGGAAGTTAGTTCCCACATTGGCAGTCAAATGTGGTCCTTGCAAAGTAGTGACTAAGCGTGGCGACATAAATATAGTGTGGGCTTTGTTAATCGGATAATTCATGGCTAATTGAACCGAATACCTTGGGAAAAGCGGTATTTTAGGTATTTCTTCACCTTTAAAAAACGCTACATTCGGTTTATTCAAATGATGAAAAGATGCACCTGCAAATATAGAAGTTCTATTTTCAAGCTGAACAGTATAGTTCAAACCGACTGTCATATCGTTGTAGCCAAAATTATTTTCAGGCAATCTTTCCACTTGCGGCAACGAGTAACCATCAATCCCATTCCATTGGTCTTGAAAAGAGAGGTTTTCATAATTGATATTCCTCTGCGTCAATCCCATCTGAAAACCCAACGATAAATATTGCGAGTTATTGATGTTCAAAGCCTTGTGATAAGCACCTGAAATAGCAATTTGAGTCGTTGAAAAATCTAATGTATTGACTTTATCTCTATAAAAGAGTAAGCCAATCCCTACTTTATCTTTACTAACATTGCTCCGAAAAGGTTCGAGCCGCAAGTCAGCACCAAACGCAAAGGTTTGATAGGGTTGCTGAAGCAGCCCTCGCCATTGGTCGCGATAGATAGCACCGACTCGATATTTACCGTCAAAAACGCCTGTTAAGGCAGGGTTGAGGGTGAGTGGAGACGTGTAGAATTGCGTAAATTGACGGTCTTGGGAAAAAAGTTTGCCGAAAGACAGTACTGTTATTAAAAAAACAATTAATTTTTTCATAAACTTGTGTTCACCAAATTTCATGCAAAAGTATTTGAATATACCGAATTGTTAGAAAAATGAACCATTATTTTGATATATACAGGAATTAAAATTTAGAAATATAAATTATTGTCTTTTTAACGGCTTTTCAGGTGGAGTTATTATTTTTGAGACGAAATTAAATAAGACTGAACCAAGCCTGACTTTTTTCATTAAAATCATTTGCTCATTATTGCTAATTTATTGATGACCAATCCAGCCATTTGTCAATTGAGTGTAGTACCTGTCCGAGCAGCCGCTTCAGATAAGGAGGAGATTGTGACTCAATTGCTATTTGGCGAATTGGTCGAGATACTCGAAACCCCAAAATCTAAGAAAAATTGGTGTCAAATTCGGTGCGATTGGGATGGTTATGAGGGCTGGATGGACATTCGGCAGTTGCTCCACATTACCCCTGAAGAAGCTGAATTGTATAAATCTGACCATGCCTTTTGCCTTGATTTGGTTTCAACGCTCACTAATAATGACCATTTTTTACCTATAACTATGGGGGCAATGTTGCCCGATTTTGATGGTTTTAACCTTCATCTCGGCGAAAAGCATTACACCTTCGGGGGGCAAGCTATACTGAGGGGTCGCGTTGAAGCGACGCCTGAAATGGTGATTAAATTGGCTCGACGTTATTTATATGCACCTTATCTTTGGGGTGGTCGTTCGCCTTTTGGCATTGATTGTAGTGGTTTTACACAAATTATTTTTAAAATGCTGGGTGTGAAACTCCGCCGCGATGCATCGCAACAGGTGGAGCAGGGCAGACTCATTGATTTTGCAGAGCAAGCTCAAGCCGCTGATTTGGCTTTTTTTGAAAATGAAAGAGGTAAAATTGTCCATGTCGGTATTGTCATGGAAGGCGGTTTTATCATCCATGCAGCCGGTCAAGTACGGATTGATAAACTCGACCATTATGGTATTTTTAATGAAAAACGTGGTATTTATTCTCATAAATTGCGCATCATCAGGCGCCTATTGCCTGATATGCCACACCTATTATCATTATCATCGACTGCTGAATCCATCGAAGTCGATGCGTCGCAAATGAGTATTTTTTAGAAAATTTCCTTTATCATTTTTCACTATTATTGCTTCTCACTTTTCATAGATTTTATCCATTCTTTTATCAAGCGCACCCCCTCAGTATGTTGCAGGCGGCGGCTCAATTCGGGCATCATAACGCCTGGGTCGAGCGACTCCATGCGGTACACGAGGATGCTTTCTTGAGGCTTGCCTGGCACAATATCGAAGAGCAAATTGCCCGACCCACGCCCCGCTGCCACCGGCGTTTTGTAGAATCCATAAGCCGTACTATCAGTCGTTTTCCAATCCAAAAACAAGCCTGATGTTTGCGCTGGACCTTGCCGATTGTGGCAATGGGCACAATTTATATCCAAATATGCTTTGGCTCTTAAATCAAGATTGGCAGCGGTATTTTCATAATTCGGCAATTGAGGCACATCTTTTAAGTCAGTGGGTACCCCCCTCAGTATATCCGCCTTTTTCCACCTAATGAGTTGATTATCAACGCCATCAGCATATTGGAAATCACCATTCAATTGCCTTGCCGAAGGTCCGATGGGTGTCATGACGCCGCTGCGTTCATGGCAGCCTTTGCATTGATTCATATTCGGAACAGTATATTCCGAAGTCTTTTTTCCGCCTTTTTCATCGCGCCAATTCACGGTCGTGCTGCCGCCTGCTACTTCTAAAAATGCGTCGGTTTGTTCATCATTCCAAATATATGGGAGCGAAATCCAGCCACTATTTTCATCATTCAGCAGCACCCGCGTTTCGATGAGCCGATGCCCTTTTTTATCGTTGCGTTCATCATTTTTATAGTAAAATGTCTTGATAATAGCCGTTCCTTTTGGAAATTGAAAAACCGAATCCGCATTGTACATAACTGATTGATTATCAGGCAGTTGCACAAAGCGAAGCTTATAGGCATAATCTGAAAACAGGGGTGCATTCAAGGCATAAGGCATGACTTTATTGGTCGGTTTTTGGTCGCTGATTTTCCCTTCAAAAAAGCCATAATCTGACAATTTTTCTTTATAATTTTGAGGCAATAATACCTTCAAATGGCTATCGGAAGTCTCTTTTACTGAAGGGGTTGTGTTCGACAGGATGAGCAAAAAAAGAGCGATGATAGTAGAAAAAGTGATGATTTTTTTCATATTAAAGAGTTTAGAAAAAACAAAATTATTTCTTGAAAATCAATTAAAAAGCTTAATCCCAAGCAAAAACTTAGGTGTATTATTAAAAACCCCATCTTTCACCTGCCAGCTCAAATCCACGCGTACAAATCGGAAAATACCCCAACCGATATTGTCGATACCAAAACCAAATTCGGCATAATGATGCAAATCCTCCGTTTCTAAATAAGCCATACGGATAACTTCTTTAAAACCTAATTTGCGAATAATAGGAATTTTATCGAAAAGGAAGCCTTCAAAATGATGCTGCCAATGCGCCATTAAATAGCCGTTGGGCGTAGAATATTGATAATAAGGCAATTGAATAAAACCTCTCATATAGTTGAGGGGTGTTGATAGTAAAATTTCACTATCGTTAAAGTGTTGATAATCAATGAAATGTACATTTTTTTTTCTTAAAAATGACCCAAACTCGGCATTAATTTCAGAATAACCCATCAATCCCATCTTGAAAGCATCTTTTGATATTTTCAAATGCCATTTTTCAAAATCCACCGCATTTCTACTGAGGGGTATAGCTTTTTGAAACCGAAAAGTAAAGGTGGGATATTCAGAATCTTCAATGCTCTTAAAATTGGGGTAAGTCAAATATTTTTGAGCAGGTGTCCAAGTCAAGCCGATGGTTGCCATATGAATGTCTTGATTTTTATTCCAAATGATGCCCACAGGTTGATTTTCATTAACAGGTGTGTTGCTATTATAAATGGCGTTTTTCTTTTTAACACTGAATTGGGTGTTGATACTGAGGGGTGCCCGATGCGCTGATTCAAAACTACCGCTCAAGGTCAAGCCATTCATAACTTCTTGATTATAAGCGACTTTTGCATAAGTTTTATCGTAAATATAATAAATATGCCTTTTAAAATACAATGAATGTATTTCCGCAGCTAAATGAGAAACAGGGTTTTGATCATTGAATTGCATGACATTTTGCCCGCCTTCTATTGTCAATCGAGCATAATTAAACCGATTGAATAAATATGTACCTGCGATATTAGCGCGCAATTTTTTCTCCGCAAAACCATAAGATACTGAGGGGGTCAATGAAAAAGATTTTTGATAGGGTTTGAAGCGTTCGCCATATCGTTTGTCGTAAGTCATCAATAAATTAATATTGCCTCCTTGTACGGCATTGAATGAAAAAGTAGTCAGCGGCGATGCTACTGAAAATGACCGCCGATTCCACAAATCGTTGTAGGAATATCCGGTTAATAAATTCATAACACGGAATTTATTGCGCGTATGTGAGACCGAATCAAGATAGGGCTTAGTTTGCCGAAGGGTCTGAATAGAGTCTTTTTTGACGTAGTCTTTGCTCTCTTCGAGCGTGAGTGGAATGGGGCGCAAAGTATCCCATTTACTCATTTCGTTATCATCTTTTCCTTTCGATGCCTTGAAAACTTCATTGTTAAAAAAACCTTTTTCATACTGAGGGGTCAAATTATAATTGCTGTAAACGCCTGTAAAATCGCCTTTGATTTTAAGCCCTAAAATACCCAATTTGAACGATACATTTTGAGAAAATAGCCGCCATGTTTTATCAATGGGTACAAAAGATTGGCGCAAATAAAGCGTATCCAAAACCGGTTGCTGAATGCTTTTACCTGTCACATACAAATCTGTTGAGTATATATTCCATTGATTATCAACGATATAGATAAATCCTGCGAAGGTCGGGTCTTCTTTTCGCTTCGGTATCACTTCTATTTTATACACATCATTGCCCTGCTTATCTTTGATAGTGCCTATCAATCGGTACTTATAATAAAACAATGCATTATCCGCAATCGGCGATAGAATCTGACGCGCAATTTGGATATTATTTTCATAAAAACTAAAATCAAAAAGCGTCGCTCGATTGAAGCCAAAACCATTGTCATTGCCACTCACTTTTGAGGAAACGAGTTCCTCTTTTTTGTTTTTTCCATCTACAAAAAGTTTAGAAATCGTTTCAGAAAGATACACGATGCCTGAACGCGTAGTCGTATCCAGTGAGCCACCCATGTCGCCCATGTCGCGACCCATAAATTTCTTAGGCGCATCTACTATTTTTTGCACACCTTTTATATATACATCGCAAACGTAAGCTGGTACTTGATCGCGAAAGGTCGTCCGCATCTCAATCGCTTTGCGAATAATAGGGTAAGCAGGGTCTTCAGCATTGGCTTTCACGACAAATTCGGACAACTCCATATTTGAGTTTTCGAGTCGAATATCCAAGGTCATTTTACCATTAAAATTAACGGATTCAACTTTTTTAATATACCCAATGTATTGAAAAACAAGGCGGTAGCTGCCATTTTTCAAATCCAAAGAATAATACCCCTCAGTATTGGCGGATGTGCCGCGCGTAGTGCCTTCGATGTAAACGTTGGCAAAAGGCAGAGGCTCACCCTTCGCATCGGTTATCCGACCTGAGAGTTGAGCGAAAAGATTTCCAAAGGGGGAAATGAGGAGAAGTATAAAAAATAGAGTATAAATTTTCAAATTAGGAACTTTATAATTGTAAAGGCGTTGAATGTTTTTCATATTCAAGGAGTTGAAGTATTGAATGAAGTTTATTAAATTGTTAAAAATGAATCGTTTGCCCCCTAACCCCCAAAGGGGGAATTCCTTAGGAAGTATTGGAAAATTAGAGATAAAATTAGTAAAATAGTATTTCTCATTTTTTTAAAAATGAAATTATCTTTGCACACTCTTTTGGAAAGTGTTTAAGAAAATTACTTTTTAATTTAAAAATATAAAACTCATATACATGTTTGAAAGTTTAAATGAACGACTCGACTCCGCCTTTAAATTAATAAAAGGTGAGAACAAACTAACGGAACTCAACATTGCGCAAGCCATCAAAGACATCCGTCGCGCCCTCGTAGAAGCGGATGTGAACTATAAAATCGCTAAAGAATTTACGGATAAAATCAAAGATCGCGCGCTCGGCACTGAAAACGTCTTGAAAAACGTGCGCCCGGGCGAATTGATGATTAAAATCGTGAACGACGAATTGACCCAACTCATGGGTGGGCAAACGGCGGGCATCAACCTCAAAGGCAACCCCTCAGTCATTTTGGTTGCAGGCTTACAAGGCTCGGGCAAAACCACTTTTACAGGTAAAATTGCCCATTATTTGAAGACAAAACGCGGTAAACGCCCAATGGTGGTCGCTTGTGATGTCTATCGTCCGGCGGCGATTGACCAATTAACCGTCTTAGCCGAGCAAGTGGGTGTGCCGATTTATAAAGAAATTGAGAATAAAAATCCTGTTCAAATTGCCTTAAATGCCATTGTTGAAGCGAAAAAGCAAAACTGTGATGTGGTGATTGTGGATACGGCAGGTCGCTTGGCTGTTGATGAAGAGATGATGAACGAAATCATGAAGGTGAGAGACGCTATTTCACCCAACGAAACGCTTTTCGTGGTGGACTCGATGACAGGTCAAGATGCGGTGAATACGGCTAAGGCTTTCAACGACCGCTTGAATTTTGATGGCGTTGTGTTGACTAAATTGGACGGTGATACACGCGGTGGTGCGGCACTTTCCATCAAATATACCGTTGGAAAGCCTATTAAATTCGTTTCGATGGGTGAAAAACTCGATACACTCGATGTTTTTTATCCTGAACGGATGGCGCAACGCATACTCGGCATGGGTGATATTGTATCCCTCGTGGAGCGCGCGCAAGAGCAATTTGATGAAGTGGAAGCGAAGCGGATTGAAGCGAAAATCAAGAAAAACAAGTTCGATTACAACGATTTTATCAGCCAAATGGAGCAAATCAAGAAAATGGGGGATATAAAATCGTTGCTCAACATGATTCCAGGTTTGGGCAAAGCCATGAAAGACGTGGATATTGATAATTCAGCTTATACCAAAATCGAATGCATCATCCAATCCATGACACCAAAGGAGCGAGCAAATCCTGAACTGATGAACCTCAGCCGTAAAAAACGCATCGCACGAGGGGCAGGCAAAACTATTGACGACATCAACCAATTTGTCAAGCAATTTGAGCAGATGAGCAAAATGATGCACCAGTTTTCAACAGGTAAAATGCCGATGATGCCGCAGCAAAAAGGAGGTTTTAGGCGTTAAAAATCATCTTTTTACTGAGGGGTCTTCTTGTAAAAAAAGCCTTCATTCTGAATGTTCAGAATGAAGGCTTTTTTTTAACTAAAAATTAATAAAAATATTTTAGTTAAAAAATAATTCATAAAGCACTAATTAGCAATTGATTACAGTTACTAAAATAATAGAATATTTATTTTATGACACAAAAAATACTTAAAATTTATACAATCAGCGAGCGTTTGGCGTTTTCATGGCGTCTTAATTGCAGTTAGACAAAATATTTATTTATATTTTTAAATTTAAATTCCTATTAGAATGAAAAAACTTTTTTTTGTATTCCTAACCATTTCATCACTTAGTATTATGTCATGTGGCAAAGACGCCACTAACGACACACAAGCCACTTTTGAATTGCGGTTGACAGACGGTCCAGGCAGTTTTGAATCTGTTTTGATTGATGTCATTGGCGCAGAGGTTCATGTCAATAAAGACACCGGAAGCACAAGCGGTTGGCAGCCACTGACTATTAAAAAAGGCGTTTATGATGTTTTGAAATTGAGAAACGGCGTAGATACCGTTTTAGGTGCTACAAAATTGCCTTTAGGTGATATTTCCCAAATCCGTTTATTATTGGGCGACAACAACTCTGTAAAAGTGGACGGTAAAACTTTCCCATTGGCTATCGGTAGCTCTGACAAATCAGGTTTGAAATTAAAATTTGAAAAGAAACTCGTTGCAGGTGTATCATACAAAGTGACGATGGATTTTGATGCCGCTAAATCAGTCAGAGAAGTCAAAAAAGGCGTTGAATACCGCATGAAACCCGTATTGCGTCTCTTTACAGACGCCGAAAACGGCAGCATTCGCGGGGAAATAGCAGCTGGTACTTGTAAAACAGTGGTTTATGCTATTCAAGGCACCGACACTTTGACCTCCGCATTCCCATCTTCATTGGGCAATTTTGTATTGCAAGGACTGAACGCGGGTACATATAAAGTATCAGTCGTTGGAGAATCTCCATGCGGAACAAAAGTCGTTGAAAACGTGAAAGTTGAAACGGGCAAAGCGACAAGCATTAGCAAAGTTCAATTCTAAACGTATCCGGTACAACTCAAAAATACAAACCCCCTCAGTATCGGCGGATTACTGAGGGGGTTCTTTTTATTTAAATATGTAATTAGCTTACTGAATTATTCTTTTTTCTTCTTTTTAGAAGAAAAAAATTGCTTTTCATCATGAATTGCTTTAACAAAAGCCACATCGGTTTCTAATTCTTTAGCGATTTGAGCATCTGTCAAAGAAGTTGTCCGCAATAAAACGGCAATAGCTTTGCTTAAAATTTCTTTGGACATAGCTTCGCCAATAGCTATACCTTTTTGTTCGCCTATGGCTATGCCTTTTTGTTCGCCTATGGCTATGCCTTTTTGTTCGCCTCTTTTTTCAGCTCTTTCCTCGGCGTTTTCAAAAATAGTTTTAAAATTTGTTGCCATGTCAGGTTCTAATTTTTGTTCAACAATTTTGTTAAATTCAGCGTCTTCTAAGTCAGAACGCCTTTGCATATATTCCAATAGCATTTTGAAAAAAGACTGGAATATGTATTGAATGGGTAATGTTTCCACAAATTTAAGTACTTTTTCCATATCTTTCTTGAAAAAATTCTTTTCATGCCCATGCTTTAACGCAATGAAAGCACCTCTTAAAACACCTAAATCCACCATTTTTTCAATCTCTTCTTCGCTTGTACTTTGTATATCTATCACAATATACTTCGGATACGGTATAAATTCTAAAATTTCAGGCGGTAAATAAGGTTCAAATTGCTCATAAAGCATTTTTTTATCCCATTTTGTTACGCCATGATATAACAATATGGGAATAACAATACTTGGGTGTTGCTTGTTTTTTATATCCGAACTAATAATACCATAACGATATCGTTCATTCTGAGATTCAATAGGTTCATAGGGCTTTGCGCTTTTATGCTCCCATAAAAAGCAAAAACGAAATGTCGGTAAATCAGTCATACTACGAATGTGCTCAGGCAATTGTTCTTTGAGCAAGGCACATTCGTGGATACTATCAGAATACTGAGCCAATAGTTTGTTGTCTATATGGACATCTGATAATAATTTGAGCGTTGAAAAATCAACATAACGTTGTAAGCTATTAGGTAAATATCGATATAAGAGGAGTAGAACTAATTCATTGAGGCTTAAAATTCCTTTGATAAATATATCGTGGTCTTTATTGCGTTTTTTATAAGTTTTGGACATAGCAGTTTTTTGATTTTAAATCAGCCGCAAGATAAAAAATAGTACATTATTCTGTATATAATTAAGTATTAAAATAAAAGTCGTGTTACCTTTGCCTTTCATCAATCATTATTAAAATATTCATCCATCAAATATGGCTTTTAAAGATTTTGACGATTTGCCAATTAACTGGGGCGATCATGAAGACATTGCTATGAAACTTTATGAACGCTTCGGAGAGGAATTTAACGAAGGCAAAATTTACCGCATCCGATTCACTGAATTGCTTCAATGGATTTTGGAAATTCCTACTTTTGAAGGTAAAAAGGAAGATAGCACTGAAGGTCATCTTGAACAAATACAAGCAAAATGGGTCTATGAATGGCGAGATAATAACCGTTAGTGCTGACTTGAACAACGCACAAACTTTAAAAAATAAGTTGGAGGTTTTTCGTCAAATCCGCACTTTCATATTTGATGTGGATGGCGTAATGACCGATGGACGACTGCAAGTGACGGATGCGGGGGATTTCCTACGCACGTTCCACACGCGGGATGGATATGCTATCCGCAGAGCCATTGAAGAAGGTTATAATGTTTGTGTTATGACTGGGGGCAAAGGCAACAGCATCGAAAAACGCTTAAAAATATTGGGTATTCGCCACTATTACCTTGGTGCTGATAATAAACTGCCTATTTTTAATAGCTATGTGGCTGCTCACAACATCAATCTCTTTGATACAATATATATGGGCGATGATTTGAATGACTATGAAGTGATTCAAAAAGTGGGTCTCGCCTGCTGCCCTTCTGATGCCTGCCCAGAAATTATTAGCCTCTCTCATTACGTTTCTCCATTCAAAGGTGGCGATGGTTGCGTTCGTGATGTTATCGAAAAAGTCATGAAATTGCAGGGTTCATGGATGCGCCATTTAACGGTTAGTGGTTAAGAAAATCACTTTTTTCAAAACTTTAACATTTCGGGAAAATCTTGTTTCGCTGGTTTTTAAAACCAAATAAAATTCTATATAAATCTGAAAACGTATTCAATATTTTGAATATGTGCAAAATTTCCATAGAAAAACAAAATTTTATTTTATTTTCTATGGTATTTTCAAACATATTTGTACCTTACTGACCCCCTTTCAAAATTATATCAATTTCCCTCAACAATAAATTAGTAAACATTTTTTTAATGTATAGTCAGATATAATTTATACCTTTACACTTTATGAAAACATAACGCTTATTTTATACCCTATTTAAGGTATTATATTTGACAATATTATTAATATTAGAAAGGACAACAATTTTTTCAAATTATCTAAAAATTTTACAATGCAGACGAAACTACCCACTCTGCTGATTATGCTCCTATCGTTGAGCGTTTCAGCGCAAAACTTGTCTCAAAGTACATTACAAAAAGGTAACTCAACTGAAAGTCAAAAGAGTTATAAACTATCCAAAAATCAATACTTTTCAATTCAATACATGGGCGTCACCTTTCACCCGGGCGGCGGTGCTGTTAGGATGGTGAAAAATTATCCTCTAAAATTAGATAATAAAGCTTTCGTTGTTTTGAATATTGGAGCCGCTGCAAACTATGATTATGAGCTTTCACAAAAGTGGTTTTTACGCTCATCCGCAGCATTTTATATGGATTGTGCTTATGCCAAAGCGGGTTATTTGCACTTAGGCATCCGATTTAAGGCACTCACGTTGGGTCGTCATAGCTTCAATGGTGGCTTGGGTCCTGTTTTAATGGTTCGGGAAGATTGGCATCAATTCGATGGCTATAATGATAAAGATATTTACGGCAAGCGCGTATGGAATGGTATGCAATATCGCTTTTTTCCGCTTGGTGGTGAGTTAGAATATCAATACCAAATCAATGACAAATGGGCATTTCAATATTCTGTTATTCCGGGTTATCCAGCAGTTATTACTTCAAAATTTGGTTTGAGATGGAAATTAAATCAATGAGTAATAGGCAATAAGTAATCGAAGAAAAATAAAAGACATGGGCATTCATTTTCTCATGTCTTTTGTCTTTTATCTAAATTCCTCGACCTAAATTTGTTAGATGAATTTTTTACGACTTATAAGATTTCCCAACCTCGTTATCGTGGCACTTACGCAGTATTTGCTTCAATATTATATCCTGTTACCAGAGCTTAAAAAAGTCAATTTAATGCCGCTTTTACCTAATTTTGAGTTCTTTTTGCTTGTTTTTTCTACTATTCTCATCGCTGCGGGCGGTTATATCATCAACGATATTGAAGACGTTGAAATAGACAAATTGAATAAACCTGAAAAAAAACAAATTGTTGGGCGCATATACCCCCTCAGTATTTCATGGAAAATGTACATATTTTCCATCGTTTTAGGCTTCACCATCAGCATTTATTTAGCCTTATTCATCCATAATATTGTTCAGATTTTGATTTATCCCGCAGCCGTTGGGCTGCTTTATGCCTATTCAAAATGGTGGAAACGACAACCTTTGATTGGTAATTTGGTGGTGGCTTTCTTTTGTGCTTTCGTGGCTTGGATTGTTTTTTATGCAGAAAAAATCAATTTTATTTCTGAAAAACTGCATTATGTCGTTGCGAGGAACGAATTGTCATTTCGAGGATACGAAGCAAACTTTTTTTCTGAGGGAACGCAGCAGGAGGGGTCTGATTTCCTAAAATTTACATTTGTCGGTTATGCTGCATTTGCTTTTATATCAACTTTTTTTAGAGAAATTATTAAAGA
>JAYUUR010000303.1:0-4081 GCA_043754475.1 Saprospiraceae bacterium
ATTTTCGTTTTGCCGAATGCTCGAATTGAATCGCAAGGCACGCTTGACAGACCCGTCATCATCGAAGGCGACCGCTTGGAAAAAGAGTTTAACAACGAATCTGATCAATGGGCGGGTATTATTATAGGCGATCGCAGTAAAGGCAATATTTTCAATTATACCACTATTCGTAACTCGCGTGTAGGCGTTCGGGTGGATTCTGCAGCCAGTTTAACAATAAAAAATTCTAAAATCTATAACACTGCTGGCAGTGGTATGATAGCCGCCCATGCTACAGTGACAGCAGAAAATTGCTTATTTTATGGTAATGGTGGCAACTGTACACAATTAGAATACGGTGGCAATTATGATTTCACTTATTGCACGATGGCAAGTTTTGGCTCTCGCAGTGCTTCATTGAGTGCTAATAATTTCAGGTGCTACGAGCGCACAACTACAGGCTGCGCGCGGGCATTGGCATACCCCCTCAGTATGAAGGCGACAAATTGCATTTTTTACGGGTCGAAGGACGATGAAATAGATTTTATAGATGCTACAACAGGCGTCGTGCAGGATTTTAATTATGATTTTAAAAACTGCATTGTGCGTGTAAAAGATTTATTAAAAGCTGGAAATCATCCTAATTTTTTAACCCAATGCAAGGATTGTGTTCGCACGGATGGCAAATCTAAAATATTCAAAAAGCCGAGTGATGCCAATTATCGCTTGGATACGCTTTCAGTTGCCGAAATGAAAGCACTCCCCATTTCAAACATTTTGAATGATTTGGAAGGCAAATTACGGGATGTGAAAACACCTGATATTGGGTGCTACGAATTTCAATACAAATAATACCTGATTCTGCAATGTGCAAATCATGTTCATAAATCTTCATAAGAATGTTGATAAAGTGTGTAAAAATTTAATGATAAATTAATATTAAAAACTTTTCAACATCCTTTCATCTTCTATTTTGCTACAATTCTTTTCCATTCTCTTTTTATCAACCATAGATTTTTTACTTATACACATTTTTCCACCGTTATTCAATGGTTATCAACAGAGCCATTGGATAACTTTATTTAAAATTTATTTAAAAAAATATTAGTTTTGATAAAACATTTTATTTAATTTTGTAAAACAAAAGTTTTAATCTTTTAAAATTGTTTGAAAGAAGAAGGACTTGTTCGTAAATATTTTTAATTACTGAGGGGTATGGAAGACTCAAATTTTCAAGGTAAACAGAACAACGGAAACGGACAACGCTACAATGCCAAGACAAACCGTAACAATACAAATGATCTCAGCTCATTTGTATTTGGCAAAGTACCCCCTCAAGCGGCTGCGCTCGAAGAAGCCGTGTTGGGAGCCTTGATGCTCGATAAAGATGCGCTACCTGCCGTCTTAGACTTACTGCGTTCAGAGAGTTTTTATTCAGATGCCCACCAAGCCATTTACAAAGCTGTATTAGAACTTTTCCGCCATTCAAAACCGATTGACCTATTAACAGTTACTGAGGAATTAAAGCGCATGGGGTCTTTGGAACTCATTGGCGGAGCATATTATCTTGTAGAACTGACCAATAGGGTGGCTTCGGCTGCGAATATTGAATACCACGCGCGGATTATTGCTCAAAAACATATTCAACGTGAAATGATTAAGGTATCAACTAATATCATTCGCGAAGCATATGAAGATACCACGGATGTTTTTGACCTCATGGATAAGGCTGAACAAAGCCTTTTTGCCATTACAGAAACCAATTTGAGCCGCACTTTTGAAGGCATGAATAGTTTGGCTTCAAAGCTTTTGAAGCAAATTGAAAGCCTTTCTAATAAAAAAGATGGTTTGACGGGCGTGCCAACAGGTTTCACAGAATTGGATAGATTGACTTCGGGCTGGCAGCCAAGCGATTTGGTCATTATTGCTGCACGACCTTCAATGGGTAAAACAGCCTTCACGCTCTCACTCGCACGCAATGCGGCGATGGATTTTGGAAAAGGCGTAGCGATGTTTTCCTTGGAGATGTCAAGTTTGCAGTTGGTTCAACGGCTTGTTGCTATGGAAGCCGAAATTCCTTCTTCAAAATTGAGAAATGGACAGCTTGAGCCACATGAATGGCAACAATTGCATACAGCCATTGAAAAAATGTCGAAAGCACCTATTTATATTGACGATACGCCAGGCATTAATATTTTTGAACTGCGCGCAAAATGCCGCCGTTTGAAAGCGCAACATGATATTCAAATAATTATTATTGACTATTTGCAATTGATGACGGGTGGTGGTGAAAATAATAAAGGTGGAGGCAATCGCGAACAAGAAATATCCGCTATTTCACGCGCTTTGAAAGGTTTAGCTAAGGAATTAAATGTCCCTGTTATTGCCTTATCTCAGTTAAGTCGGGCAGTAGAAACTCGTGGTGGCTCGAAGAAACCACAACTTTCCGACCTTCGTGAATCGGGCGCGATTGAGCAAGATGCAGACATCGTAGGTTTCATTTACCGTCCTGAATATTATCAGATTTTGGAAGATGAGCAAGGTAATTCTACAAAAGGCATGGCTGATATCCTTATCAATAAGCATCGGAATGGTGCGCTTGGTGAAGTGCGTTTGCGTTTTGTAGGTGAATTTTCAAAATTTACAGATCCTGATGATAATAATTTTGCAAATTTATCAATGGATTTTAATTCCCCTTCAGCGAATGTTATTACGCGCCCTTCGCGCATGAACGATGCCGAGGATATTCCATTTTAGCATAAAATATTGACTGTCAACATAAAAATATTCTTTCGATACGTACCTTACAATTATTTAGCACCCCCTCAGTATTCAAACTACTGAGGGGCTTTTTTGATTCCGAATTTGACTCTTATTTCGATATTATCCGTATTTTACAAGCCAATGTAGAACCGATTAGCCCTGAAAAGTGTTATATGTTCTAATAATTTAATTTTTTACATGAAAAAAGATAAAAAAATATCTAAAAAACAGGAAAACAAACTATCCGTTAAAGAACTTCAGCAAGCTATTCTACGGCTTTTTAAGCAAAATCCTACTAAAAATTACTCCACTCGCCACATTATTGAAAAACTTGGTATCGGTAATAATAAAGATTCGGTTAAGCATGCTCTTGAGCAATTGGAAAGTTCAGGTCAGCTAAAAGCTACTCCAAAATTGCCAGTTCAAGAAGCGGCTTCGGATACTCAGCAACCTGCTATCAAAACTGAGGTTCGTTCGTTTGGTCAAAAAAGAGAGCCTGCCTCTACGGATGATAGACCGCCTTCCAATCGCCCCCAAAACGGGACTTATATTGGCAAAGTGGATGTGACTCGTACAGGGGCCGCCTATATCGTATGCGAAGGTTTAGAAAATGATGTGTATGTTGGGCAAAAAGCTTTGAATGGTGCATTGCATGGCGACAAAGTAAAAATCGCTGCTTATTTTTCTAATCGTCGCCGCCCTGATGGGGAGGTTTTGCAAGTTTTGGAAAGAGCAACAGACCATTTTATCGGTACATTTACAGACCATCGCCGCTTTGCGATAGTCATGCCCGACCGTATGGGTATGCCCGAAATTTTTATAGAAGAAACAGATACCAAAGGTGCTAAAAACGGTGAAAAAGTAACGATTAGAGTAACAAAATGGCTGAGTCGAGCGAATAAAAAACTGACTGGCGTAGTGACAGCCGTTCTTGGTCAACCCGGAACGAGCGATATTGAAATGAAATCCATTTTAATCAATAATGGTTTTAATATCGAATTTCCAGAAGATGTTGAAGCTGAAGCAGCTAATATTCAAGACGATATTGCATCAGAAGTATCCAAGAGACGCGATTTTAGAAATATTACAACTTTCACGATTGACCCGCACGATGCGAAGGACTTTGATGATGCTTTGTCTTATCGGGTTTTAGAAAATGGCAATACGGAAATTGGTGTTCACATTGCGGACGTGACGCATTATATTTTACCAAATACTGCCCTTGATAAAGAGGCTTATTTGCGCTCGACTTCGGTATATTTAGTAGATAGAGTCTGCCCAATGTTACCTGAAAAATTGTCGAATGGCTTATGCTCATTGCGTCCAAATGAAGATAAAT
>JAYUUR010000304.1:0-12400 GCA_043754475.1 Saprospiraceae bacterium
TCTTTAATTACTGTTATCTTTACTTGCATTTTATTCCTTTTTTTTAATACAAAGTTCTATCTTTTTTCCCAGCAACAAATTTAGTACACTAAGAATTTATTTACCAATGAAAAAGCTGTTGATTTACTTTTTTATGATAGCCACTACCCCCTCAGTATGGAGTCAAAATGGAGCGACCAATCCACGAGCGGACATTGCCACACAATCCAATCTTAACAGTTTGGGCAGGGGGAGACCCATTTTGCAAACCTTTGACGACCGATACGATGGTATCAAAGGCAATCGCTTTTTTTATGACGACCAATATCATAAAGGCGAGTTAATGCTCACTGATAGCACCCTTGTCGACAATCAAGTCTTGTATCGGTTCAATCAATTGACAGGTGCGGTGCAAGTCAAATATACCAACGGTCGAGAAATTTATCTTAAAACGGATAATATCATGACCTTTCGGCTTAAAATAGGGAGTCAAGAGGTGTTATTCACGAGAGGTGTCATGCCTGAAAATTCTCGAGAATACCGCCTATTGCAAGTGATTTATTACAGTCCGACGCTTAAATTGTTGAGAGATTCAAGAAAAAAGCTCACCCGCGTGAATGATACGGGCGCATACAGCAAAGGTGAAGTCTATGATGAAATTGAAAATGATTTTCAATATTTTATTCAAAGAGGTGATAAAGTTCCCATTGAGGTGAAGCCTTCGCGCAAATCTTTTATCAAGGCAATGCCCGATTTGGAAAAGAAAATTGAGCATTTATTCAATACCCCTCAGTATAAAAACAATTTGACCGTCTCAAAATTAGCAGAACTCATGAAAAAATTGGATGAGGCAATCAAATCTAAAGTAGAAAAAAATAAATAAATATAGATTATGCGAATAGTGGTTGAAATAATCACTCCGTGATTTCAATCCATTATTCGCATAAAAAAACAGCCTTGTATATGTCAACAAGGCTGTATGGTTTAATAAATATGGTCGAAATTTAAATCCGCTCAAAAATGAAGTATTGCGGATTGAAATCTGAACTACAATACTATTCAATTAAAAACCAAGTCCAAGCGTGAACCCACGTATGCCGCTGATAGAAACCCTTGTTCCAGCATTCAGTTGTGCATTTTGCAAATTAACTTGAAAAAGTTTCACCAAACCTTCATCATTTAGTAGAGCGAATGCCTTTCCTGATGTGCCACCAATATCAAAACCATTGGCTTCAACAAAAGTACCTGATATATTGCCTACTTCTACGAGCGTACCATTGTTCGGTGGATTTTGAATGTAAAGTTTATTTTTCAAAACATCCATCACGTACAACGTTGTGGTAGTTGTTCCCGCAAAGTTATTGGTGTAAGCCGCTGCTGAAACGGTCGGTGTGCCTGGATTGAGATTAAGGTCAACCGCTGCCATCGCGCCCGTTTCAGGATGCGCTCGAAGGTTTTGACCTGTATTGCTCACAATCCGAATCCTATCAACGGTTGGATTAAAATCAAAACCAAACTGAGTACCGCTCAAAGCAGGTGTAAACGCCGCAGTGCCGACTACAGTTGCTGCACCCGATGATGAATTAATGGTATATAAACGGCTCGTGCTACCCAAAGCATACAATTGACCATTGACTGGGCGCATATCTAAGCCCAATACATTTTCACCACTTTGCAAGCCTGTAATCGGTTTTGAAATCGGTGCTGATGGCGAATAAGGGTTGAATATCATCAAATTATTGGCATTATCAACGGCATAAGCAACCGGATTGGTTGTCACCGATAAACCGATGACGTTTGCACCAAAATTAAAACTGCCTAATTTTAATACCCGACCCGTTGTGAGATTCACAAAATACAATTCAGATTTACCTGCTACCCGAAGAGCCGCAAAACCAAAACCGTTGGCTGTAATATCAAATCCCGCAGCCCCTTGAGCATCCACACCCAATGGACCAACTTCTACCAAAGTGCCATTATTAGGTGGATTTTGGATAAACATTTTATCGGTATTGACATCAATGGCGTAAAGAGTTGTGGTGGTTGCACCGGCTGTATTATTGGTGTAAGCGACCTCTGATACTGAGGGGGTGCTTGGATTGAGGTTGCCATCCGTAGCGGCAACTGTACCTGTTTCAGGATTGAGACGAAGATTTTGACCTGCATTGGTCACCAAACGAATTCTATCCACCGTTGGATTAAAATCGAAACCGACAATGCTACCATTGATAGCTGGTGTAAAAGCGGCTATTCCTAATGCCCGCACTGCGCCAGTCGTTGCATTAATAACGTACAATCTGCTTGAACTGCCTACTCCATAAAGCTGACCAGTAGCGGGGCGAAAATCTATGCCGAGCATCTTTTCATTAGCCGCTAAACCAGTAATGGCCACTTTATTGGTGATTTGAGAAGGGAAATCCGAGTTAACGGATATTAGATTGTTGTCGTCAGTCAAAGCAATCAAATTAACGTCATAATTACTGATTTCGACAGTGTTGCGGCAAGCGTTGGTTAATAAAATTGTAGTCAGCATTAAAGCAATACCAACAAGTTTTAATGTACTTTTTAAATTACTATTCATAATAAAATGGTTTATGGTTAAAAAAATGGGTACATAAGGATAAGTGTATGACGGTTTAAAACATGTACGAGAATAAGAATGTGATTGGTTTTTGTAAAATATTTTTTAACACTATAAATTTCAAATAAGTATGATTTTACCCCCTCAGTAAAAAGGGTGTAAATCCTTTAGAAATTAACATTACACGTTAGTATTTCTATAATTTTTTATAAAAAAGCACTCGAAACATAAATTACTCCTCAAAACTATTTATCTTTGAAAAAAGCAAAACGATACTATGACCGAAAATGAAAAACGTTTGTCTGAACTAAAAAGTGAAGTAGCTGCCCTATTGTATTTGATTGATTTTCATAATTCCCAAAAGCATTTATTAAGTTTGGATGATAAAGAATTATCAGAATATAATGATGCAGTTTTAGATGAGTTAAATAAACTCAATGAATTAATTAAAGAGATTGAAGAATCAGAAAACTTATAAAATATGACAACGCTATCTAAATATACTTACGTCAATGATGTTGTTAACAGATTAACTGATAACAAATCTTTAAAGACTTTTTACACCCTATTTTTAATGGCTGATACTGACGAAGAGCGATTGAAACTCAACGATTCTTTTAAAGAAGCCTCTCTTTCATTAGAAGGTGAAGCTTTGATTAATTTTAAGAGAGATTTTACAGAAAGTTTCAAAAAAATAATGCCATTGGTCAAAGACTTGAACATTCGAGTAGCTGAATTTTCCGCAGCAATGAGCCTTAATAATCAAACTGCTTGATTGTAATTTAAAAAAATAAACACTCTAAAAACTTTTTTCATAAAGTAAGCAAGTTTGCTTTTACCCCCTCAGTAAAAAGCATAAAATCTTTTCAGAAAATGTCTAATTTTGGGTTTTTAAAATAATTAAAACCACTACACCTTGGAATTACAATTCAACCTCACCCGCGACCTTGTTTTTTTTGACGTCGAAACGACTGGCTTAAATGTCATACGCGACAGAATTCTTCAAATTGCTTTGATAAAATATCCTAAAAACAACGCCGAACCGCAAGAGTTGACGATGCTCATCAATCCCGGCGTGCCGATTTCGGAAGAGTCTATGGCGATTCATGGTTTTACACCCGAAGATTTGGCGAATGAGCCCACTTTTGCACAAGTTTCCAAGCAATTATTTGATTTTATTGGCAATGCTGACCTCGCAGGGTACAATGCCGCGCGTTTTGATATTCCGATGTTGATGGAAGAATTTGACCGCGTTGGCTTGGAGTTTGAGATTAACAGTCGCCGAATCATTGATGTGCAGCGCATTTTTTATAAAATGGAACCGCGGACGCTCAAAGCCGCTTTGCGTTTTTATTGTCAAAAAGAACTCACTGATGCCCACGATGCCCTCGCGGATGTGCGCGCCACGATAGATGTTTTCAAAGGACAATTGCAGTTTTACGAAGGTAAAAATTTGGTAGATGAACACGCTAATGAAATCATCCAGCCTATCAAAAATGATATGCAGGTGTTGCATGATTTTACCAATGATTTGAAAACCGTGGATGCCACTCAAAAATTGAAATACGACATCAACGGAAATATCGTTTTTAACTTTGGCAAATATGTCAATCAAATCGTGATAGATGTATTGCTCAAAGACAAACAATATTATCACTGGATTTTGGACAAGGAATTTTCAGCACAGGTCAAACAAACCGTCAAAAAATTGATGAAAGAATATGAGCAGAGTAAAAAACAATAATATTAGTTCAGAATTTATAAACCTTCGTAGGGTTTCAAACCCTACGAAGGTTGTGCAATCACACATCGTTTATTGCCTATTACTCATTACCTATTGCCTATGTTTAAACGCTTGTCAAGAAACCACTAAAGGTTGTTTAGACGTTCGGGCGACCAATTTTGATGTTACTATCACTCAAGCTTGTGAAGATAATTGCTGCATTTATCCATATTTGACATTGCAAGTGGATTATTTTTATGATACTACTAAGTTCAGTTTGAATAAAAAATATAAAATTGATGGTGTGGCGGATAGTATTGAGTTTTTGAGTTTTCAATTCTATCTCTCTAATTTTCAAGTGATTACGAGTGATAATAAAACAGCGACTGTTATTGATAGCATTTTAATTGCCAGAAAAAACGATACTATCAAAACCCTTAGCAACTATGCACTTGTAGGTAAAAACAACGGCTTTGAATTTAAAATCGGGAAGTTCGATAAACCGACGAAATATGCTAAAGTCAAATTTCAAGTAGGCTTGGATAATATAGCGAATCAAGCAATACCAAGTAAAATGACTGCTGGCACCCCCCTCAGTACTCAAAGCGATTCGATGTATTTGAGAGCTTTAAACACCTATATTTTTAATAAAATCGTCTATAAAGTAAAGAGCAAACCCGATACAGTCAGCATTTTTATCACGACCACTACCCCACTTGAATTTACTAAAAATGTGTCTTTTACTGAGGGGTTCGATGCCAAAATTCCTTTGAAAATTGATTATAAAAAATTTATAAAAGACATAAAATTTATAGAAACAAGAGACAATATCAAGCAAAAAATCGTTGATAATACAAAGAATGTTTTTTCTATTCAATAACCTTGAGCAGATATTTAGATATTAGACTGTTAAAATAACTCTCCGAAAATTTAAACCCATTTTAAAATATGAAACAATTATTACCAATTTTATTGACCCTCATTGTTATTGCCTCATCTTCAAAGTGCAAAGACGATGTCGTTACACCTACACCTACGGGAGTCATTGAATTGAATATCAAAGCAAAATTCAATGAGCAGCCGTTTCAATTGAATAAAATATATAACTATAATGGTAAGAAGGTGCGCTTTTCGAGATTGAGTTTTTATGTTTCAAATGTATTTACAACTTACAATCCTTTGAGCGCGTCACCAGTAGATGTTTCTATTATGATGATTGATTTTAAAGACATTGATGATTCTACAAAAGCGGCTAAAGGTTTGATTCTAAATTTAAATAGCATTCCATCAGGAGATAAAAAAGCATTTAATTTTCACATTGGTGTTTCTTCTGATTTAAATACAAAAAAACCTAAAGATTATCCCTCATCCAATCCGCTTTCCGAAACCTCCAACTATTGGGATGCGTGGAACAGCTATATTTTCTTCAAACTTGAAGGCTCATTGGATAAAGACGGCGATGGACAATACGAAACGGGTATAACACTCCATGCAGGTGGCGACGAAGTGTACCAAAGTATGAAATTTCCTAAATCTTTTTCAATTAAAGAAAATGAAACGACCCCCCTCAGTATGGAACTCGATTTGAACAAACTCATCAATGGCATTGATATGGAAACATATAATTCAACCCATCAAATAGGCGATTTGCCAACGATGAAAAAAATGATGGGAAATTTTCAAACGGCTTTAATCATTAAATAGGTCTGATGTCAAAATATAGTATCTCATTCATAATCTTATTGTTCATCATTGCCTGTGGAAAAGATATGCCGCTGGCAGTTGCTAATACCGATGATTTGAGTAAAATTACTTACTCACCTACTGCATTTGATTTAAAAATACCGCCTAATTTTCCAAAAATGGATATTCCTGCCGATAATCCGCTCACTACTGAGGGGGTCGAATTGGGCAGGCGTTTATTTTATGATCCCATTCTTTCGCGTGATAGCACGTTGTCTTGTTCAAGTTGTCATTTATCCGCTGGAAGTTTTACCGATAATAAAGCCTTGAGCAAAGGCGTGGATGGTTTGGATGGCACGCGGAGTGCCATGTCGTTAGAAAATATAGGTTTTGTCAATAAAGGATTATTTTGGGATGGGCGCGTGAAAACGCTTGAAGAACAAGCGCTTTTACCTGTAGAAGACCCGATTGAAATGCATAATATTTGGGAAAAAGCCATCACCAAACTTAAAACGCATTCAGATTATCCTACCCGCTTCCGCAAAGCCTTTGGTATAACGAGTAAAAATGATTTAAGCAAAGAGTTAACCGTCAAAGCCCTCGCTCAATTTGAAAGAACGCTTATCAGCGGGAATGCTAAATTCGATAAAATATTCAGACGAAAAGAATTTTTCACAGACGATGAATTGAGCGGTTATGAACTCTTTTTCAACGCTTCAGGTGCGCCCGATGCGCAATGTGGGCATTGCCATACTTCGCCATTTATGGACAATAATGATTATTTCAACAATGGTTTGGATAGTGCCAAAACGCTTGATGATTTTAAAGATAAAGGCAGAGGTAAGTTTACGGGCAAACAGTTTGATAATGGAAAATTCCGTGCACCCACGCTTAGAAATATAGAATTTACTGCACCTTATATGCACGATGGGCGTTTCAAAACCCTTGATGAAGTGATGGAACATTATGCCTCAGGCGGTCATTATGCTGACAATGTGGATCCATTTATTCCTCAAATCAAGCAAATAAAGCTCAATTCTAAGCAAAAACAGCAAATTTTACTGTTTTTGAAAACTTTGAGCGATAAAGATTTTATGAATAATCCGGCATTTCAGAATCCGTTTAAATAATTCTCAATACCCCTCAGTATCTGCCAACTCAATGAGCCTATCCGCCGATTTTTCACAATCGAATTGAGGGATTTCAAGAATGTGCTTTTTGGGAGACGTGTTTGTTTCAAAGCCGTGCATGTACGTTTTATCATAATATTTCAAAGCCATAGCGGCGGCTGTTTCAAAATCATCTTTTTCAATCCAACCGATGGTTTTTTTAAGATTTTCAGTGCCTAATTTGGAAGCAATTTTTTGAAAAGAAAAGATTAAATCAGCTTTAGAGGTCTGTGTATAAACGTTGACCAAATGGTTAACACGGTCAAAAAAGGGAATTTCGATGTGTATTAAAGGTGCGGATTTCATTTGATTCCAAAAACCTTGTGGCATGGAAACCGAGCCGATGTTGCGGCTTTCATTTTCTACCCAAACCCTTTCCCCTTGATTTATTTTTCTAAAAACTTCATACAAATTGTTTTCAAATTGCTCCACGGAAGGCTGCTGCTCCTCGCCTATCCAACCGAAAGCCGAGCCTTTGTGATTCGCCAAATCTTCTAAATCAATGATTTGTTCACCCCGTTTCTCTAATTCTTTCAAAATGGGCGTTTTACCGCTGCCTGTCTTTCCGCCGAGCAGAATAACTTTAAGTGGTTGATTTTCAAAGCGTTGTAAAATAAAATTTCTATAATTTTTATAACCACCGTCCAAAGTCACGACATCAAAACCCGCCATTCGCATGAGCCAAGCCATCGAACCGCTGCGTTTGCCACCGCGCCAACAATGAATCAACAATTTCCGATTCGGCGACCATTTAATAGCCTGCTTGACAAAACCCGCCATTTTAGGACCGACAAACTCTAAACCTTTTATTAAAGCATTTTCAGCAGAAACCTGCTTGTAAAGCGTGCCGACTTTCGCTCTTTCTTCATCTGTGAAAAGAGGTAAACTTAAAGCGTTGGGAATATGTGCATGGGCATATTCAGCAGGCGAGCGCACGTCAATCAAAACTCTGTCAGTCGCGTACTGCCATAGGTCAGTCGGTTGAATTTTTTCCATAATGGCGAAATTAGATAAAATCAACGTCTAATTCCTAATTCCTTTAAAATACTGAGGGGGTACATTTTACCGCAAAAAAAAACCCGTAGAGGACTTCTACGGGTAACGAAACGAATTTTACAATTCTTTAACCAAAACTTACACACATACATTTAAGAGCGAATACCATGCCAAATATTATAAAATGCCATAATTATTTATTTTTTCTCATAAAATTTTTTATTCTAATACAAAACTTACCTTTGCCCGAATTATTTATTGCCTTATTTGACAAACCTAAATAGATTTTAATTTTATGGAAATCACGCGCATCCCGTTTTCTGATTTGCCCATGCTCGCCAAAATGGATAGAGCTTATTCTGAACAAGAACTCATCCTTAGAAAATTTTATAAATATCCCGTTCACATTTCATCTTTCAAACAAATTATTGAGGATAAAGCAAAGGAAACGACGAATCGAGAAGTGCTTGTTTCTGTTTTGAAAAAGCAATATACTCAACTCAATGTCTCTGCGAGCAAAACCTGGCAAGAGGGGGATATTTCAAATAATATTGAAAAATTATTACTGAAAAATACTTTTACAGTTACAACCGCCCATCAACCGAGCCTTTTTACTGGTCCGCTTTATTTCATTTATAAAATATGCTCAACCATTCATCTGGCTAATAAACTCAATGCGTATTATCCTGACAATCAATTCGTTCCAGTATTTGTCATCGGTGGAGAAGACCATGATTTTGAAGAAGTGAATTTTATCAATATTTTTAATAAAAAAATAACTTGGGAAAAAACGGCAGATGAAAAAGGGGCGGTTGGCATGATGCATACGGCTTCTTTGCGCCCAGCTTTAGATGAATTGAAAGCCGTTCTGGGAGACAGTGAACAAGCGAAGCCTATTTTTGACATCATTGAAAAAGCCTATACTTCGCACGCCCTTTATCATGACGCTACACAAGTGCTTATCCATGAATTGTTTGGAAAATATGGTTTGGTTGTTTTGAATATGAATGATGCCGAGTTAAAACGGCTCTTCATCCCTATCATGAAAAAGGAAATTTTAGAGCAAATTTCAAAGGATTTGGTTGGCAAAACGCAGAAAGAATTGGAATCGCTTGGCTACAAATCGCAGGCGTATGCGCGAGACATTAATTTGTTTTATTTAAGAGATAATTTAAGAGAAAGAATCGTCTTTGAAAATGGGATTTATAAAGCTTTAAACACGGATTATCAATGGAATTCGCAAGAAGAAATATTGACTGAATTAGAAACGACCCCTCAGTATTTCAGCCCTAATGTGGTGTTGCGTCCATTATTTCAAGAGTTGATTTTGCCCAATTTAGCGTATATCGGTGGTGGTGGTGAATTGGCTTATTGGCTTGAAAGAAAAACACAATTTGAGTATTTTGGCATTAATTGTCCAATGCTCGTGAGGCGCAATTCCGTTTTATGGTTGGATAAAGGCAGTCGGAACAAAATGGGTAAATTGAATGTACAACTTCTTGATTTAGTGCAGGATACGGATAGTTTAATAAAAGCATATATTTCTAAAGCGGCTTCCGAACCCCTCAGTATGAACGAGCAAAAAGCAGCCATTGAGACTATTTTTGAAGCCATATTAAAGAAGTGTATTGCTACTGACCCCACCCTCGAAAAAGTCGTTTTAGCAGAAAAAACCAAACAGATTCAAGGCATTGAAATAATAGAAGCCAAACTTTTGAAAGCAGAAAAGCAGAAAAACGAAACGGCGATTAATCAACTCAAAGCCTTAGCTCAAAAGCTCTTTCCGGGGGGCGGCTTACAAGAGCGCGTTGATAATTTTTTACCTTATTATTTAAAATATGGCGAGGCATTTATGGACAATCTTTTGGACAATTTGAATCCTTTAGAGCAGGGGCTAATTGTTATTTCTGAATAAAAACTGCCATACAATTCAACTTTTAAAATATAGTGGGGTGTGAGAGAACAGTTTATGGAGATAATCATGAGCCTCTTATGAGATTTTTAAAAATTTAAGTATTTTTGCAAAACGAACGATTTAATCAAGTATCAATAATTACTAATCCAACTTACAAGTATTAAAATGATTTTTAAATTTATTTCAGATTTTATTAAGCGTAAAATAGTACGCGATCAGCGTGCACGCTGGAATCATCAATATGCCAGAGGTCAGTGGGAAGGGCTCAAAGATGATGTAGAACTTGAACGACAAGAAGTTGTCAAAGAGTTTTTTATAAAATATAAAGGAGAAGGTAGCTTGATTGAATTTGGCTGCGGTTATGGCGTGCTTCCTGACGTAATTTTTAAAAGACAGCATTATTCACATTATTTGGGTGTTGATGTATCAGATTTTATTATCAATCACATTCAAAAACTATCTGATTCAAAACATCGCTTTGAGGTAGGAGATATTGATAGTTTTGATTATAAAGAAAAATATGATGTCGTACTCTATAATGAAGTCATCAATTATTCAGAGGATATTCCTTTGATGTTGAACAAAGCTATCAAAAATGGTATGAAAGCAAACAGCATTTTCATCATCAGCGTCCACGAATTCAAACGCAGTCCTCAAATTTGGAAAGATATTCACAAAACTTTGGATGTATTAGAATCTCGCACTGTTGTCAATTCGCGAAGCAGATGGCAAATAGAAGTGTTAAAAATGAAATAGAGATTGAATTTGTTTTAATTAACAAACAACAACAAGCATTATGAAAAAATTAATATTGGCACTTCTCTGCCTGGCATTTCTACAAGGCTTTGCTCAAAATCCAATGATTCAACGCATTGACCCAACCAATTGGTGGGTGGGAATGAAGAACCCCTCAGTACAATTGCTCATTTATGGCACTAACCTCAAAGGCTCGAAGGTGAACATCAATTATGCTGGCGTGACGGTTAAGAAAGTGAATGAAGTAGAAAACCCGAACTATTTATTCGTGGATATAAGCATTGCCCCGACCGCGAAGGCAGGTAAAATGAATATCGTCTTTACAAAAGTGGGTTCAAATTTTAAAGTGACTCGACCTTATGAATTGAAAGTGCGCGATCAAAAGCCGCAAGAGATTAATTCAAAAGATTTAATCTATTTGATAATGCCCGACCGTTTTTCTAACGGCGACCCCACCAATGATAAATTCGCCGACATGGCTGATAAAGAATCTGACCGCAACAATCCTTATTTGCGGCATGGCGGCGATTTGCAAGGCATTACCAATCATTTGAATTATTTTAAAGATTTGGGCGTGACCACGCTTTGGCTCAATCCAGTCATTGAAAACAATCAACCGCAAACCAATGAAGGTGGGGCACAGCGGTCTGCTTATCACGGCTATGGTTTTACGGATCATTATAACGTTGACCGGCGTTTGGGCGGCAATGCGGCTTATAAAAAAATGGTGGATGCAGCTCATGCGATGGGTTTGAAAGTGATGCAAGATGCAGTTTATAACCACTGTGGCATCAATCATTGGATTTTGAAAGATATGCCGATGAAAGATTGGCTCAATCAATGGGATACTTACACGAACACCTCGTACCGAGATGAACCTGTAGTGGACATTGTACATGGCAATAAAAGCGATTTTAAAGTGCAACAAAACGGTTGGTTTGTTCCATTTTTACCCGATTTGAATCATCAAAATCCTTTTGTTACCAATTATTTAATTCAACATGCCCTGTGGACGATTGAATACTTTGGGGTAGATGGTTGGCGCATTGATACGTATCAATACAATGATTTGGCATTTATGAATAGATGCAATGCTGCCCTTTTTGCCGAATATCCAAAGATGTTTATTACGGGTGAAAACTCTGTACACAGTGTGGTGAGTCAAGCGTATTATACAAAAAACAATCTGAAAGTCCCGTTTAAAAGCAATTTACCATCGCCGAATGATTTTGTGTTATCTCATGCAACCAATGCGGCTTTTAATGAAAAATTTGATTGGGGCAAAGGTTTTAACCGCTTGTATAGCACTTTAGCGGAAGATTTGGTTTATGAAAACCCTTTGTTGAATATGACTTTTTTAGATAATCACGATGAAAATCGCTTCTTTTCCATCATCAAAG
This sequence comes from Saprospiraceae bacterium, assembly GCA_043754475.1. GTDB lineage: Bacteria > Bacteroidota > Bacteroidia > Chitinophagales > Saprospiraceae > JAAFJT01. The sequence goes on from JAYUUR010000304.1 coordinate 12,203, forward strand.
AGGATATTCAAAAGTATAAACAAGGCGTTGGTTTTCTGCTGACTACGCGGGGTGTGCCGCAGCTCTATTACGGCACTGAAATTTTGATGAAAAACTTTAAAAACCCTTCTGATGCGGAAGTGCGTAAAGATTTCCCTGGCGGTTGGGATGGTGATGCTCAAAATAAATTTAATATTTCAGGCAGAACGACCCAAGAGA
>JAYUUR010000305.1:0-4071 GCA_043754475.1 Saprospiraceae bacterium
AGCGCACCGCAACAAGAGCGAGGCGTCTATAAAACAACCGATGGCGGCAAAACATGGAATCGCATATTTTTTGTAGATGAAAACACAGGCTGCTCCGATATGTCGATGGATGTTAAAAATCCCGATATTCTTTTCGCTGCCGCTTGGCAAGTTGACATCAAAACATGGGGATTGAACAGTGGCGGCGCAGGTAGCGGCATTTATAGAACCCAAGACGGCGGCAAAACATGGCAGCCCCTCCGCAACGGTTTACCAAGCGGCGCAGACCATCCAGTCGGCAAAACCTCAGTGGATGTGTCGCAAAGCAATCCTAAAATAGTGTATGCTTTGATAGAAGATAAAGTGCCGAGCCTCTACAAATCAGAAGACGGCGGCGACTCTTGGAAACTCATGTTTCAAAGCCATTCGATGGCACAACGCGCACCGTATTACACGCGGGTAAGGGTATCTTCTCAAAACCCGAACAGAGTCCACACCATCTGCGTCACGATTATGACCTCGATGGATGGCGGTAAATCCTTCAACGGCAACGGCAATTATCAATGGGGCGGCGATAACCACGATATGTGGTACGACCCCACAGATGCCAACAGAATGATGATTGCCCATGACGGTTGCCTCAATATGACATTCAACGGCGGCACAACATCGAGCAATATCAACTTGCCCATCGCTCAATTGTACCATATTTCTACTGACAATCAAGTGCCGTACAATGTTTTGACCAATCGGCAGGATGGCTATTCGTATCGCGCACCGAGCAATAGTTTGGCAAGAGGGATTCCGTTGGGTGTGTGGCAAGGCGTGGGCGGTTGCGAAAGCGGCTATGCACAAGCTGACCCGTTTGATAGTAATATTATATGGTCGGGTTGTTACGATGGCGGCTTAGATGTGTTTGATATGCGGACAAAACATGCCCGAGATGTGCGTGTCTATCCCGAAAATGGCTACGGCTGGGCGCCTGCTGATATGAAATATCGTTGGCATTGGAATTTCCCGATGGTGGTCTCAAAACACCGCAAGGGCATGGTCTTGGTGGGCAGTCAATTCGTGCATCAAACTACCAATGGCGGACAAAGCTGGCAAATCATCAGCCCCGATTTGACAACCAATGATAAATCGCATCAACAAAATTCAGGCGGCATCAACTCGGATAATTTGATGACCTTCGATGGCTGTACTTTATATTGGATGGCTGAATCGCCCCTCAAAGAAGGCATTATTTGGACAGGCAGCAACGATGGGCAAATCAACGTAACCAAAGATGGCGGTAAAAACTGGACAAATGTCACCGCCAATATCAAAGGGCTACCCAAATGGGGGACGATTCGCTGCATTGACCCTTCTAATTTTGAGGCTGGGGCGGCGTATATTTCTATTGTGTTCAATCAGTTGGGGGATTTTGATCCATATATTTACAAAACGACGGATTATGGCGCAACATGGACACCCCTCAGTAATACATTCCCAAAATCCAATTCTTCGTTCATTCATCAGATACGGGAAGACCCTGCGAAAAAAGGGTTGCTTTGGGCAGGCACTGACAACGGCTTGTATTTCTCTCCCGACGATGGCGGCACGTGGTTACAGTTGAAAAATAACTTGCCGCCTGCGCCAATTTATGGCTTAGTGATTCAAAAAGATTTCAATGATTTGGTGATTGGCACTTATGGTCGTGGCGCATATATCCTCGACGACATCACGCCGATTCGAGCTTTGGCAACGACATCGCAGCCTTTGCCTGCCGTAGCTTTGTTGCCTATCCGAAAAGCCTATCGTTTTCAAGAAAAACAAGCCATTCATACCGAGCGTAGCTTTGTATCGGGTCAAAATCCGCCCGATGGTGCGTCTATCCATTACTTTTTAAAAGACACAACTTTCAAGGATTCAATCAAAATCACCGTTGCGGATGCCCAAGGCAATCTGATTCAAACCATCGAAGGCAATAAAAAAATAGGCATCAATCGCTTGTGGTGGAATTTGAGGCATCAAGAAATAGTCATGCCGCCACTCCGCACCAAGCCACGCGGTAAGGATTGGGTGAAATTGGATTCATTGGGCAAACGAAACATGAATATCTACGATTTAGATGTCGGTCCGGGCATTGCGCCGCCGTTGGTGGCTCCGGGCATTTATACCGTCACGTTGCAAATAGGCAAGACTCTACAAACCCAAAAAGTAGAAGTTTTGAAAGACCCCAATACCGTCAGTAGTTTGGAGGACATCAAAAAGCAATACAGTTTCGGCATCAATCTCTATCAATCCATCAAAACCTGTTTCGATTTGATAGATAAAATAGAACAAATGCGCGCCAAACTGCTTACCAAAGCCGCCGCACCCAACGCGACCGATAAGCCAAACCTCCTCAAAATAGAGGACGACCTGTGGCAAATAGAAAGCCAAGTGCATGACATCTACCAAACAGGCGCACGGCAAGACGCTTTTAGAAACCCTTCCCAATTATTGGAGCGTTTTCTCAGCATTTCCAAAGAAACCCTCGTCGGTGGCGCTGACTTTCCGCCTTCCGACCAGCACCAAGCCGTGTATAAAAAACTCAACGGTCAATTAGATGCGGTGAAAATACGGTATGAGGCGATTAAGAGGGATGTGGGGGCGGTGAATTAGATGGGGTTGAAATGTTGGGGTTGTGTAATAAGTTTTTCAAATTTTTTTTGTCCAAATTATATTCTGTTTTTTAATACAACCTTGCGAGGGTTCAAAACCCTGTCCATTACCCACATCTTTTTTGACTAACTCCACCATTTATGGTGGTGGTTAAAAAAGCTCAAATAGTTAAGGCTTTAGCCGTTCATTTATAGTGAAAGGTGGGCGGCTAAAGCCTTAACTATGGCTAATTATTTCGTCTCCACCATAAATGGTGGAGTTATAAATTCTTTTAACTCATTGATAATCAATGAGTTAAAAGATGTGGGTAAAGGACAGGGTTCAAAACCCTCGCAAGGTTATTTCGAAAAATTTAGAATTAAATTTGGTAGCTTTTTTCAATAAAGTGACTTTTAGACCTTATTACACAACCCCAACATAAAACTGCAATATTTTCAAGAAGAGCAATTGATTTACCCAATTTTCATAAAAAGGGAGTAAATTTGTGGACAATAATAAAGACTATTAAATTAAGACCTATAAATATATCAAATGGCGAATAGCGTAATTAAAATAACAAAACAAGGCGATTTAGGGCTTGATGACATTTTAAATGGCATTTCTGAATTGGATACAAAAGATTTGGAGAAATTTATCCAAAAAATAGGACACCTTATTGCTCGCCGCAAAGTCGCCCATTTGCCTGAGCGAGAAAGTCAACTAATGATGAAAATCAATAAGGCGATTTCTGCCTCTTTGCGAAACGCTATGAGTACCTATTGACAAAAAATCGTGAAGAAACCATTACACCCATAGAGCATGAGGAGCTGTTAAAGGTCATTGATAAAGTTGAGACAAAAAATGCGGAACGGCTTGAATTTTTAATTGAACTATCCCGTATTCGCAATATTTCTTTGGACACACTGATGAGACAACTCCACCTCAATCCATTCCAAGATGGTCAGCAAAAAGATTAAAAACCATTCAAAATTGGGTGTGCATCCACCTAAATAATACTCAATTAAATTCCCCATCCCAACAAGTCTAATGAAAAAACTTACCCTATTTTGTAAAAAATGGCGTATTTTTGTTTAAAATTCATATTAAAATGAAGCAAATAACATTGATATAAAAATGGAAAAGAACTTAATTGAATACATCGAAATCAATCCAAACATCATGCTTGGAAAACCTATTATCAAAGGAACACGGATTACTGTTGAATTGATTATTGAGAAATTAGCTTTGGGCGAGACTTTTGAGGAGATTCTCGAAGCGCATCCGCGACTCAAACGTGAGCACATTTTAGCGGCACTTTTTTATGCCTAATATAATTCTTTTGTTGTTGTCCAAGTCAATAAAGTACGACATCGCCCAATAATTCGATAAATTTGAGTAGCAACTGGTGGTTTTCAATTTTTAATTCCTAATTCCTAATTTCAAAACCACCCCCTCAGTAAAAATGAC
>JAYUUR010000306.1:0-4066 GCA_043754475.1 Saprospiraceae bacterium
AATCATCGTAAAATGTCTAAAATTCTTATAATTGGAGCTGGTGGCGTTGGGCAAGTTGTTGTTCATAAATGCGCGCAACACCCCTCAGTATTCAGCGAAATAATGCTCGCCAGCCGCACCAAATCCAAGTGCGATAAAATAGCAGAAGGTGTAAAAGCAAAATATGGTATAGATGTCAAAACAGTGAGTATTGATGCTGAAGATATACCTGCTTTGACGGCATTATTGAAGGAATATCAACCTAAAATGGTTATAAATGTGGCTTTGCCCTATCAAGATTTGACCATTATGGAGGCTTGCCTCAATGCAGGTGTACATTATTTGGATACCGCTAATTATGAACCGAAAGACGTTGCTAAATACGAATACTCTTGGCAATGGGCATATCAAGAGCGTTTTAAAGCGGCGAATTTGATGGCGGTTTTGGGTTGTGGATTCGACCCGGGCGTGACGAATGTTTTCACGGCTTATGCTGCCAAACACCATTTTGATGAAATTCATTATCTTGATATTGTAGATGCCAATGCTGGTTCGCATGGTAAGGCATTTGCGACTAATTTTAATCCAGAAATTAATATTAGAGAGATTACTCAAAACGGTAAGTATTTTGAAAATGGCGAATGGGTAGAAATACCACCATTTGCCGTAAAAAAAGACTTGAATTATCCTGAAATTGGTCCCAAAAGCAGCTATATTATTTATCATGAAGAATTGGAAAGCATAGTTAAGCATTTTCCAACGTTGAAAAGAGCGCGTTTTTGGATGACCTTTGGCGATGAATATTTGACACATTTGCGCGTCATTCAAAACATCGGGATGGCGGGTATTGAGCCAATAGAATTTCAAGGGCATCAGATTATTCCACTTGAATTTTTAAAAGCAGTGCTCCCCAATCCGGGCGATTTAGGTGAAAATTATACAGGTTGGACGTCTATTGGTTGCCGGATAAAAGGTATTAAAAATGGTGTTGAAACCACTTATTACGTGTATAATAATTGCAGCCACAAAGCAGCTTACGATGAAACGGGCACTCAAGGCGTGAGTTATACAACGGGCGTTCCGGCTATGATTGGCGCGATGATGATGCTCACGGGCGAGTGGCAAGGCGCAGGCGTTTGGAATATTGAACAACTTAATCCCGATCCTTTTATGGCAAAGTTGAATGAATATGGTTTGCCTTGGCATGAATTGCATAACATTGATTTAGAAGTCTGATAAAATGAATTTGAATAAAATACCTTCGCCTTGCTATGTTTTGGATAAAAACTTGCTTCGCCGCAACCTCATTTTGATGAATCGCGTGAAAATCGAAGCGGATGTCAGCATTATTGCAGCATTCAAAGGCTTTTCGATGTGGTCGGCTTTTCCGATGGTGCGGCATTATTTGGATGGGGCAACAGCTTCAAGCCTCTATGAAGCACGCCTCTGTTTTGAAGAAATGAAAACATTAGCGCATACCTACGCGGCGGTCTATTTTCCCCATGATTTTAAAGACATTATGGACTATTCAAGCCATATCAGCTTCAATTCGTTGAGTGAATTTCATCGCTACTACCCCTCAGTAAAAAGCTATAAAAATCACCCAATTAGTTGTGGATTGCGCATCAATCCTGAATTTTCAGTAGTAGAAACCGATTTGTACAATCCCGGAAAAGCAGGTAGCCGATTGGGAACTGCTATCGAAAATTTAGGTGAGAATTTACCTGAAGGCATAGAGGGCATTCATGTACATTGCCTATGCGAGTCAAGTGCCGAAGATACTGAGGGGTTGCTTAGAGCGGTTGAACACAAACTCGGACATTTTCTAAAAGACCTCAAATGGCTCAATATCGGCGGCGGTCACCTCATGACGCGCGAAGGCTACGATGTGGAGCATCTCATAAAAGTCTTGAAAGAATTTAGAGAAAGACATCCACACCTTGAATTGGTTTTAGAGCCTGGCAGTGCAGTGGCTTGGGATACAGGTTTTTTATTGAGTAAAGTCTTGGATATTGTTGATAATCATGGCATCAAAACGCTCATGGTGGATGTGAGTTTTACGGCGCACATGCCTGATACGCTTGAAATGCCTTATCGCCCGCGTATACGGGGTGCGTCAGACCCAGCCCCCCAACCCCCAAAGGGGGAGCACGACGCAACGGCAACGGAGGCTGGTGGGCAAACTCCCCCTTCGGGGGTCGGGGGGCTTTTATATCGCATCGGCGGCACAAGCTGTTTAAGCGGTGACTACATGGATTTTTACAGTTTTGAAAATGAAGTGCAAGTCGGCGATACCCTTATTTTTGAAGACATGATACATTACACAATGGTGAAAACGAGCATGTTCAATGGTGTGCCGCATCCGAGCATCGGCATTATTACGGAGAACGATAAATTTAAATTAGTGCGTAAATTTGATTATGCGGATTATAAAAATAGGCTATCGTAGGTAATTGAATATTAGAAGCAGGAGACAAACCTATAAGGTTTTTAAAAACCTTATAGGTTTATAATCAATGAGTTACGAATTTAATTTTTATTTAAATTGACTATTTCAGCCACCATGCAAGACCTCATTCAAAACCTCACCCCTCAGTATGGCGAAGGGGAAGCCCGAAGTGTAGCCCGCCTTGTTTTTGAAGATTATTTCAATTTAAAATCGACATCTGAGAATGATGAAATGCTATTTCAATCATTTTTAAAAGAAGATTATGAGTCCATAAAGGCTCAAATACTGAGGGGGGTGCCTGTTCAGTATGTTTTGGGTTTTGCTTGGTTTTATGGTATAAAGTTCAAGGTCAACAACAGCGTTTTAATACCTCGCCCTGAAACTGAAGAGTTGGTTGAATGGGTTTTAGAAACAACCAAAATCTTAGGAAGCCTTGAAGGCTTCCTAAGATTAAAAATTATTGATATTGGCACAGGCAGCGGCTGCATTCCCATTACATTAAAAATCAAAAATCCCTCATTAAATGTTACTGCCATAGACATCAGTGAGTCCGCCCTCATCACAGCATCGCGCAATGCATCTCGCCATAATGCCGAAGTGGATTTTAAAAGAGTTGATATTTTAAATGAAAATGATTGGATACCCCTCAGTCATTTTGACATTATTATAAGCAATCCGCCCTATATTCCTCATGCTGAAAAAGCCTTGATGGGCGACAATGTTTTGAGCCACGAACCACACCTCGCTCTTTTTGTCGATGATGCCAATTCCTTGATTTTTTATGAAAAAATAGCTGATTTTGCTATAAAAAATGCTGATTTTAATTCAAAATTAAAAGTAAAACCGCTATTGTTTTTTGAGTGCAATGAATTCAATGCCCATGAAGTCGTGTTGATGCTTGAAAGAAAAGGCTTTAAAAATATTGAATTGAAAAAAGATATGAGTGGGAAGGATAGAATGATAAAAGCCGCCTGAAAATACACTTTCCAGACGACTTTTATTTTAGGAAAACATCAAAATTAAATTATTGAATAACCAATTTGATTATTGTTTGACCAGTTTGCTATAAAACATTCCTTCATCTGATGTTACTTGTACTAAGTAAGTGCCACTCGTTAAATTAGCAACACTGATTTGCTGATTTCCCGCCTCAGAAATAGCAGCCGTGAGCACTAATCTACCTGTCATATCATAAATATACATGACACCTTTGCTGTTAAATTCCTTCACCTGAATGGTATTGTTGGCAGGGTTGGGTGTAATCAAGAGAGTGCTTTTATTTTTTTTTGCACAATCGTTTTGTACACTTACTGTTTTGCTATAATGTACAGATTTGTCTAAGTCCACCATTTTAAGTCTGTAATAAATATTACTGCCTTTAGGTGCTTTAAGCTCAGCCATTTGCTCATATTTAGAATTACGCCCTTTGCCTTTTTGAGCATTGCCTAATTGAATAAAGTTTTTGCCGTCTGTACTTTCTTCCAATTGATAATAATCAAATTTTGATTCCTCCGCCGAAGCCCATACTAATTTTGCATCACAATTGCTCCGTATTGATGCATCAAAAGATAGCAATTCTACAGGTAAAATAGCGGAAGAAGTAAAGGTATAAGAACTCGTGTTATCATTATTAGTATT
>JAYUUR010000307.1:0-4066 GCA_043754475.1 Saprospiraceae bacterium
AGAAATAAGTGCCTGGGAATTTCATATTGTAAAAATCTACGTAGGGCAAGCCCCCCCTCAGTATTTGCCATCCTGCGTAGGCATATTCGCCTTCATCACGCTCCATAGGTGCATTTGCAAGGCGCATACCTACCCAAATAATGATGATTAATGTTATGAAATAAAATAATTTTTCGCTTATCTTAAAATTTTGAATCTGCATACAGGGTGGGCTTTCGTATTAAAAAATTAGGTTTTGCTAAAAATAAAGGCACTATCAAGAGCATAGTTCCCCAAGTGATGAGTTTAAAATATTGACCATATTCGTAGAGTGTGCGCCCAATGATGCCATCGGTAGAAGCAGTTGTTAAGAGCCAAACGATGATTAATAAACCGAGGAGTGCTTTGTAAAACAAAGATTTTTCTAAATAAAAATTAGATTTTTTCATCATTAAAATAAAATACAACACATAAGCAGCAGCAGGTAAAATGAGGATAAAAGCATATTTTTGTTGATGTGGAAAAATAAGCGCAATAGCAATCATCAAGTAACTGAACTCCCAAAACAAGCGTTTTTTATCATTTATGTATTGAAATGGCTTTGTTTTTAAGAAAATGAAGGTGAGTAAGATAAAAAACAGACGTGCTATGTTCATTATCAAAATCATGGTTTCGTTAGGCAAATCCATTAAATGCCTGCGTAAATTATAGCGCGTAATATCGTCGGTAAAAAAAGCAGGGATAAAACCGGACAGGCTGTGAATACTCTCCGCAACGACATTTTGCTTAATGGTAAAATCATCACTTGTCGGATTCAGAACCATGAACCATTCTTTCATTAGGCTTTGATAGTCGCCCCAAGTGTACAATACTGAGGGGGTCAGATTCAGCAGCAGCATGAAGCCCAAAGTCGCCAAACCGGCTTGCCAAAAACGGCGATAAAATAAATACGGCAGCACCACCAACGGCATTAATTTAATGCTAATCACCACCGCCAGCACCAATCCGCTCATTGCCCACTGCCTTTTTATAGCCAATCGGAGGGATTCGAGCGAGCCACAAAGCAATATCAATGTCACTTGACTTAAATCAAAATTGTAGAGAATAAAACGCAGGGAAAAAAGCAAGGTGAGAAAAACCCACCACTTATACTCCTTTTGGTTGAGTGTTTTTTTAATGCCTAAAAACAGAACAATCAAGTCAAATATTCTGAAAAGTGCCAGCAAATTGAGGAACAACCACAACAAATCAGCCAACCAAAGCGGTAAGATAGATAATGGAATGAGTATAAATGCAAAAAACGGTGAGTAACTATATTCGCAAGCACTATCGCCCACAGGATAGGGCAAATGGTATATCATTTTACTATCCAACAACGCATTAGATGCCCCATAATAAACAGCAAAATCACCTGCACCAATAAGCAAAACCCTGACTATATATGCCAAAACCAAGACAATTAAGAGCCATCTGATGCGCGAAATATTATTCAAAAATTTAAAAAATGCTGCCACCATTTAGTGATATTTGCAAAAAATTAGTTGCAAAAATAACTTTTATTACTTTAATTATATCTTTTTATGACTGTAGCCGGTTTTACATTTATTCGGAATGCCATCAAATATGACTATCCTATTGTAGAAGCTATATCATCCATTTTGCCTTTGTGCGATTATGTCGTCGTCGCTGTCGGCAATTCGGAAGATGATACTTTGGCTTTGGTGAAAAGTATTCACCCGACTAAAATCCGCATTATCGAAACGGTTTGGGATGATACTTTGCGCGAAGGCGGGCAGGTATTGGCTTTGGAAACCAATAAGGCTTTCGATGCTTTGGGTGCTGATGCCGATTGGTGTTTTTATATCCAAGGTGATGAAGTGTTGCCTGAAATGTATTATACAACCATTAAAAATGCCCTTGAAAAATGGAAAAATGACCCCAATACTGAGGGGTTGCTTTTCAAATATCGGCATTTTTATGGCTCTTATGATTATATCGGCACGGCAAGGGGTTGGTATCGGCATGAAATTCGTATTATAAAAAATGATAAATCCATACGTTCATTTAAAGATGCACAAGGGTTTAGAAAAAACAATAAAAAACTCAAAGTGCGGCTTGTGGATGCGTACATACATCATTACGGTTGGGTACGCCCACCTGATAAACAACAACTTAAACAATTGAATTTCAATCGTTTATGGCATTCAGACGCTGAGATTAGAGAGAAAATACCGAATGTAGACACTTTTGATTATTCCAATACAGATGCAGTAGAATTGTTCGAGGGCGCACACCCCTCAGTTATGCAAGCCAGAATTGATAAAATGAACTGGAAATTCTCTTTCGACCCAACTCAACGACCACTCAAATTCAAAGAAAAACTGTCTCGTTTTATTGAAAACACAACAGGCTGGCGCGTTGGCGAGTATAAAAATTATATCAAAGTCTCATGAAACCTTTATTATTATTTTTAAACTTCATAATGCTTTCATTTTCAAACATTTATGCTCAAAATGGCATAGAGTTGAAAAGTGAAATTGATAAAGCGATGGCTTATGAAGTGGATATGGATACCTCAAAAATTACGGGCTGGGTCATTGGTTGCGTTGACCATGATTCTACGTGGGTGTTTGGCTATGGGCGGACTTCGAAGGTATCGAAAACAAAGCCGGATGGGCATACTATTTTTGAAATCGGCGGCGTCACCAAATCTTATACTGCTATGGTAGCACAACTGATGGCAGAACGCGGCATCCTGTATTTGGATTCAACGCTCAATATTTATCTCAAACCTGAGCAAAGGTTTCTTATGGGTAACCGCATTACGCTGCTTCAACTGATGACGCATACAAGTGGTTTGCCAAAATTTCCCGACGGTTTTGGCAGTAGTGACAGCGATAAAAACCAACCTTATTCGGATTATACTGAGGGGATGCTTTTTGAATATTTGAAAACAGTGGACTCTACTGATTTGAAAAAAAGGGGGAGATACTTGTATTCACACCTCAATCACGCTATTTTAGAAAAAATTATAGAGAATAAAGGCGGTTCGTCGGCTTTGAAAAATTTTGAAAGGCGAGCAGATGATTCTACCATTACATACGCACAAGGTTACAACCCTGCACAAGTTGCCGTACCCAATTGGCAATTCAACGAAACGTTTAAATTTTCAGTCGGTATTCAAGCGAATATGTATGAATTATTGGATTTTATGAAATCGAATTTGGGCGTGAAAGACACCAGTTTATACACTATACTGAGGGGTGCTCAAGAGCCACTTTTCAAAACGGGTATTGATAAAAATACATCGGTCGGCAAGGCATGGCATGTTTTGAAATATAAAAATCGCCCGCTGATATGCATTCAATCCGGCTCTACCAACGGGCAATCTGCCTTTTTCGCCTTTGTGCCCGAAACCAAAACGGGGGTAGTCATTTTAGCCAATAGCCGCTTGGTTCAAGGTAAATTGGGCATGTTGATTTTGAAAATATTGAATTTTAATTGGAAGAGATAATCTAAGAATTAATAAATTCGGTATCCAAAAATAAAAACATACGAGCATTTATGAATACATTTGATAAAACAAATCGTGAATAATACACCCAGACCGCCACAATGCCTACAGAAAACCTAAAAGATCAATCAAAACGGCTCATCGGTGAAGACAATTTGGATGAAGTTTTTAACCTGTTGCGCCCTTGTTTTCCAAGTGAATCTATGGAAAACAAAGCTATTATTATACAAAGTAGCAATTGGAAACGCATTCAAGATGAAACTTTGATGGGTCTTTTGACTGCCGAACAATTCAATGTAGAGAAAAATAAAATCCGTTCGATTCTCCTTACCATTATTGATAGATTGCCCGAAGTGGATTTTGAAAAAGACCTCGCTTCCTTAGATATGAGCGATATTGGCGTCATTTCCCTGGTCAATTGCGACCGTGTTTTACCGTTTAATTCCTTTAAAACCTTCTTCAGAGGGCATCAAAAACAGCCTTTTCAGTTCTATTTTATCATCGGATGCCCTCAGCAAGAGCCTGATAGTTTCGCTGAACGGTTGGTGTATGAAGTGATTGAGGATGTGTTGG
>JAYUUR010000308.1:0-4065 GCA_043754475.1 Saprospiraceae bacterium
GTTGAATTATTTAAACATGAGTTTGATATCTCTAAAGAGCAAATTGACGATGCTTTGGAGCTCATTATTTAACTGTTTTAAAATCTTCGGAGTTGTCAGTACTTCTTTAACCGAAAATTGGGAATGTGTAAGTAGTTTTTGCGCTTCTTTTAAAGTACGCTCATGTATCAGTTCTTGCGTTGTTTTTTGAAAAGTAGCTTTGCAAAGCCTACTTAGAGCCTGCTGAAAAAGTAAAATGCGTAATTTTTTCAACCGTAAAAACGATAGACATTATATTCACGAGCGAATCGGTATTGAAAAAAGGTTGATTTTAGTCGATTTAAAACAAGGCACACGGAAGTTGCCATAGCCTTTTGAGCTAATTTAAGCAACTTGACAATGTTGAGAATAAAAAAGATATTAGCAATCCAAGATTCAGAAGTTGTTGCCGTTTTAGCTTTTACTTTGCTTAAATCGTAAGCATCTTTAGCTGTACCAAATTGACCTTCTACCTGATTTCTTTGATTAGCTTCTTTGAGTTGTATTTTGGAATAAGGATTAATAATTTGCCCTTGTTCATCTTTTTTAGGTCTGCCTAATGGCTGCCCTCGATGTTGAATATTATTTTTCTTGAGGTAAGCTCGATTGGCATGGGTCATGTAGATTTTATCGGCTAATACGAGTTTTGGATACTTCTGATATTGTTTTTTGTAGGCTTCAACTTGTCCGATTAAATCAACCCCGTCATTGTAAGCATCCCATGAGATTTTGAAAATACGATTGGTACCATTGACGATACTAAGGGCTACTTTTGAACCAAATTCCGTTTTTTTAGCGGCTTTACCTCGTAAAATAGGACGGACGTGAGGCTGATCTATACTGACAATTCGGTCATCACATTTGTTCACCCGACAATCAATCATAAGGCGTTGTTGGCGATATATTTCTTGACAAACCAACCATTTTTTGTATAAAGTTTTTGTTTTGATTGTAAAAGGAATTGGGATGTTGTGGTCTTCTATAATTGTCCATAAGTTATTGATAGTCAATAGATTACGTTCTATATATCTGAGTTGTTTCTTAATCGCTTTGCAGATGACTTTTTGCGATTTTTTACGTTTGAGAGCTGTATTTAAATAATCCTTACGGGCGGTTTCTCGATAGCTCCGAGGCTTAATTGTAAGGGGACTAAGTTTGTAAAAGGCATCTATCAGCGATTCGGTAAAGACTCTGACATCGTTGAGCAAATCTAAATCCGTAGGATATTTGATTTTTTGTTCTGCCACCGTTGTATCTATAATCAAAGTATCTTTAAGTGAGATGGGGGTTTCAGCTTTAGTTTTATCATCAGTATCCGTTTTATCCGTTTTATCCGTTGGATTTTCTGACTCTTTTTGATTGAGTTGAGCTGATTCAAATGTTTCAATTTGTTTGATAATCGACAACGACCATTCATCAAATTCAATAGAACCCATGCGTTTGCGAAAAGTCACTAACAGCGATGGGTCAAAAGCGATTTTTGTTTGGAAGGAGCTGAAGCCCACGAAATACTGTAAGTAGATATTTTCTTGTAAGGTATGAACGACTTCACGGTCATCCACTTGAGCATATGCTTGACTATCAGGGCACCAATGACCACCCGTGTATCTATTGTACCCCGTCCCATATCACTTGACATTTGGCGGTGATAGACTCCAGCCAGTTCATCCCATGGGATAGCACTTGCTAAAATCACCCACCGGTTGTCGGGCGATAGGCGTTGTTCAAAGGGCGTTTTGAAATCTATGATACGCAATTGATGCTGTGAGGTGTAACGAATCATATGGCGTTATGGCTCTTGTTTACATGAAAAAAAAATTTGTCTGCAAGGATATTCTCTACAAATTACGATTTAACTTGCACTTATTCTATTTTTTATTGCTTTTTTTTTAACCTAATTTGTTCATTATCAATGTGTTATGAGTACAAAATTACTTTTTCAGCAAGCTTTAATTACTGTTATCTTTACTTGCATTTTATTCCTTTTTTTTAATACAAAGTTCTATCTTTTTTCCCAGCAACAAATTTAGTACACTAAGTTATTTTTTATGATTTTAATGTTAAGTTTTTGCGGCTTGATAGAATATATTGAATTTCAATTATTTAAAAATATAAAAAGAGCGAATATTTTATTTACAAATAAAGTATACGCTCTTTTTTCAATAAATTTAATAGATAATCATAAGCAATATTATTGATTAATGGCATAAATAGCCGCACCAATAATACCTGCATTATTCAAAGTTTTAGCAGGAATAACAGGGGTTTTTATAGTAAATTTTTGTTTGTATTCGTCAAAATATTTACTCGAGCCACCGCCTAAAATGATTAGATTGGGCTGTAGGTACAATTCAATCAATTGCAGATATTCATCAAAGCGTTTTCCCCATTTTTTCCACGATAAATCTTCGCGTTCTTGAACCGAACTGGAGGCATAATGCTCTGCAATCATCCCTTTTTTTAATAAAATATGTCCAAATTCGGTATTTCTCAACAGATGACCATCTGTGAAAACAGCTGAACCTAAGCCAGTGCCGATGGTTATCAAAACCACTGTTCCCATCACACCTTTACCATGTCCGAAGCGCATTTCAGCCAAACCAGCCGCATCCGCATCGTTCAAAACGATGACTTCACAACCGGTTGTTTTACTTAAAATATCTTCAATATTGCAACCAATCCAGTCTTTATCCAGATTCGCAGCCGTAGAAGCCACGCCATTTTTCACAACTGAGGGGAAGCCAACGCCTATCCTGCCCTGATAATTGAGGCGTTTTACAATCGTGTTGATGACTTCTGAAGCCGCTTCGGGCGTACTCGGATTTGGCATGTCTATTCGAATGCGTTGGCTCATAAATTCGCCCGTTGTCAAATCTACAACAGCCCCTTTTATGCCCGATGCTCCGACATCAATACCTAATATGTAGTTATTTTTATTCATGATTTTAGGTAGTCTTTCGTTTAAAATTTCATCGTTATTTGATGACTCTAATTTTCATTTTTATATCTTTCAAAGGTCTGTCGCTATCATTTTTTTGTTCGGCTGCAATTTTATCAATCACATCTAAGCCCTTGATAACATGCCCAAAAACAGTGTATTCCTTATCCAAATGCGGCGTTCCGCCTTCTTCCATGTATAATTTACGCTGCTCAGGCGTGTAGCGAATACCTTTTTGACCTTCAATCATATCAAGTTGCTCTGCTTTCCATTTTTTACCTTGCACGACATAAAATTGTGAGCCACTCGATTCTTTCTTCGGATTATTGGTGCGTGCAGCTGCCAATGCGCCCTTGGTATGCACCAGAGTATCGACCATCTCAGCAGGAATTTTATAATCCGGACCGCCTGAGCCAAGTTGTTGACCTTCGGGGGCATTGCGGCTGTTCGGATCTCCGCCTTGAATCATAAAATCGCTGATGACGCGGTGAAAAATAAGGTCATCATAATAACCTTCGTCGGCGAGTTTTGTAAAATTATCGCGGTGTAAAGGTGTTGCGCTGGATAAAACAGCGAGCATGGTACCGAATTCAGTTTCGATTTCGACAGTACATTGGAGTGGAGCGTTCACGACGAGTTGTTGTTTGGTGACACTTACTTTGTTGCCTTTGTAAGCTTTTAATATGATATGATAATTGCCTGACTTTTTATATTCATGAATGGGTAAGGAATCGGCTGATTTTTTACCATCGCCAAAATCCCATTCGTAGCGATCTGCTTTTTTAGAATTGTTTTGAAAAGTGACTTTTGCAGGTACAACCTTCTCGGCATCTTTAATGATAAAATTGGCAGTGGGTCTTGAACATGAATTTAAAAAGAAAATACTTGCTGCCAATATGTATAAATGTCTGATTTTCATTGTTTTATATAAAGTAATTTATAGTCAAGTTTTATTTTAAAAAAAGAATTTGCAAAGATATAAAATTTGCGATATTAAATAGGTTTGGGTTTAGTAAACGGTTAGGGCTTTCTTATAAAAACTTAGCCTTCAAAAAGAATTTTTCTAGTTCCTTGAAATCTTCTGCAAAATCTTCAAATTGAGCAACCAT
>JAYUUR010000309.1:0-4060 GCA_043754475.1 Saprospiraceae bacterium
TTCAATAGCATTTGCGAAGGATAAATCTAATCTTTTTTCAATAGGAGATGGATTCGGAAATCTAAAAATAAGGGCTTCTCTCCATTTTATATCAGCCCAAATGAAATTGCAGGGCAGCATAACTGGAAAATCATAGCGATAATTCAACGAAGCGGCTGTTTTGACTACTTGAGTACCTGTCATATTCACTGGGTTACCATTTTCATCATAAAAAGTAAACACTTGATTTATCCAAGTGGCATTAGTAGTTGGGTTAACACGTCCTCCACATTTGCGAAGCCATGCTTCCCACAATCTATCTATATTAGCATGATGTATCCAAAACACAGGGTCAATTGCAGAGCCAAATGACGCCATACTACCGCCTACTGCGATATGCACACCCCCGTGTGGTCCCTCTAAAGCTGATTGGAAAGGCATATAACTGGTGTAGTTAAGGGCAGTATTAATATTTGTAGAAATGGCGAGGGGCAATGACCCACCAGCGTTCATAGAAGCACTACGGGTTGCATGGTATAAAGAATTGCTTATTGTTGGCGTTCGATAAACGGAGGGTATAGAACCACTTGTCTGATAGTTCCAATAAGGCAATGTTAAGTTTGGATTACCTGATTTTGCCCTAAGGATGCGCTCGAAAAAATATAAATACATGCGGTGCCATGATAAAAAGAACTGAGTATTATGCTGACAGGAACCCCAAGAGGGATTCAGAACAGTTGGGGGATTAGGACCATGAATAGCCGCTTGATATGCCCAACTGGTTTTATTGGTTATGGGTAATAATTTCATAGCAGCAACTCCTGCTCGAAGTGAAGTGATTTCAGCAGCTGTAAATAAAGCAATATTTTTGCGTACCATAACGGCTACGGGGGGCTGTTTGTAATCATTTAGGTCAAACAACTTTGCATTGGCAAGGGCAAGCTTCGTATTAGCTGCACACATAACAAGATTGGAAGAAGTTTCGCCGAAGGCATTATTAGGCTGATAGTTCCTAAAGGCAAGAAATGCGCTGGCGACTACTACATTGCAAGAGATAAAAAGAAGTAATTTTTTCATTGTAAATTATTTTTATTGATTCAAAATAGAAATTACTGAGGGGTGTCTTCGCTTTCAATATTTGCACAAAATAAGCATCTTTAATCACAAATCGGCATGTTTAAATATTTTCTAAGCTCATCAGGTCTATTGATTGCCCCATTCGTCCAAAAATTAACAAAGGTGACTTTGGCGTTGGGCATGTATTTAGTTGTGCCACAGACTGCTTGTTGAAATACACCCAGAAACTTATTTTGTGTATCGAACCATAAATTATCGTCACTTCGAGAGAGATGGCAAGTTCGACAAGATGTACCCACTACATTGATATAAAAATCACGCGGTACGACAGCATTAGGGATTGTGGGTGTAGTACTGTTCCAGTCATTCACGGTTGCTAAACCATTGAAAGGGATATTATTTAAAGTTGTACTTCCAACCGTTGTATTGTACGAGGCATAGATAAAATCTTTGATGGCTTGCGTCTGGTAGGTCGTCAAACTTTTTCGTTTAATAAACGAATAGGTGTTTGCATATCGGCTTTTGTTGCCCCTACTTGAAGAGAAAACTTGAAAGATTCCACATCAAAAGGCAAAAAACTCGGCATTGTTGTCGCATTGAGGGGGTCTGCATAAAACGCATTCAAATCATTAGGCGTGGTAATGCCGTTCCACGTTTGCTCTTCTCCACCATGACAGGTAATACAAAGTCCTGGCGTAAACTTAGGCCCATAGCCATCCAAGTCAGCGTTATTGATTAATTGTCCTGCTGCATTGAAAACATAGAATTTTGTAACAGGCACACCGCCAGAAACAATCGTTGCATATTCCATTGCCACTGTTGCAATGGCTAAAGGACTTGGTATGCCATCAGTATCATCGAGCGCATCAACATCACGTGTAAAATTGGAGACATAATAAGCAGTATTACCGCCCACCCTTTTTTGGTGCATGCCTCGCCAAAACGCTAAATCACCTGCATTAAAATAAACCGCTTTTGTATCAAATAAGTCAGTGGTGCTGCCTAATGAACTGATAAATCCATTTTTGAGTTTCCATTGGTCAAAATTAATTTGGTCATTATTGTCAATTGTACCATTCAAATTAAAGTCAGTTCCTCCTATTGCGCCTATCAACTTGTAATAAGCATCCGCTTGTGTGGCATCTGCCGTTAATATACGACTTAAAAAGATATTTTCTGGAATCGTCGGTAGAGGTGGCGGCATCAAATACGCATCATTGCAATAGGTATATGGCGGGTCAGGATTCAGATTGGCAGGACCAGGAATGGCATTCCTCGTTGGTACAGTTTGAAGAGATACCCTGACCACTCTAATGACTTCAATTGTCACATTTGTATTAGGTGGCAATCGCACAATGATAAGTGGTAAATCAGCTTGCGTTAAGCCATTATACGTCTTGATTTTAGGTATGCCACTTGTTGTTGGGATAGTCACAATGACATCCACAGGCGCACCCGGGAATAAAGAATTGCGTGGATTGTCCATCAGTTGAATACACGTCGCATCAGTAAAAGAAACATCGGCATTTAACGTTGAAAACTGATTTGTGACACCTACGAAAGCATCGCCCTGCCAATATCTTTCCAAACACCTATTTTTTCATCGTAATCCCATAGAATAGACGTGGCAGGTGCGCTACTGACAATAGTGGATAGAAGCGGAATAGAGATAGTGGCACTGGCTGTACTTGCCAATTTGTATCGTTTTTCAGGACTGGTTTTATCTCGAATCTGAACATCAATAGCACCATAACTATCCAATCGTTTCTGAACGCCTCCTTGAACTGCCCCATAATCACCAGGCATTAAATCATTTCTATCTAAAAGATTGATACTGCGAACGCCAACTGTGACGGGTGTTGTAACCCGCCTTCCTTGCGAATCTACAATGGCATTAGCGGGAATCTTGACAGTCGCAGCAGGGCGTTTGAGGCGTTGGCGGTCGTCTGAAAACTTCGTGTATCTATCTTCTTTTTCAACAAACGTAATATCCGTTGTTGGATTAAAAGTTTCTAATGTGGATTTGACTAACGGGTAAGTCCTATTTGTGGCATCATTAAAATATACTTTTGAGCATAAAGCATAGCCTTCTTTCCCAATATTTAAAATAGCTCTTCTGTCACTCCCTTCTGGAACAGCCATTTTAAAATAACCATTTGCATCTGTACGGGTTTTGAACAGCCCGTTAACAGTAACTAAGGCATTGGGAATTGGACCAGAGCCATCAATCTCTTTAACAGTTCCAGAGAAGTTGATTTTACCATCGTTGGCAACGATGTCATAAGGCATATAAGCGTAACCACCAAAGCGGTCTGTTACCAATAGAAATACTTGATAGCGTCCTATTTTGTTTGGCAATTGCCAAAACGCTTGTTTATTATTTGGAAAACCAGAGCCAGCGAAAGTACCCAATGCGACCCATTTGTAGGTCAGTACTTGCCCTTCTGCATCTGTAGCTTCGGCATTGAGTCTAATATTTTTACCTGGTAATGTTCTCAAAACGGCTCTTGTACCATCAAATGCACCAATGCCTCTAATCTTAGGGCAACTATTAGGCAGTTGCATGTTCAATACTCCAGGAGCCAAAACAATACCCGTCACATTCGCATTTTGGCAAGTGGCTTTTACCGAATAACGGATATCGCGTTTAAGCGTTGTAAAAATATATTCGCCCAAAATATTACATCGTTCTTGCAAACTTATCGTGCCTTGAGTAGCGGTAACGGCAGTAAAGATATTTGCGCCCAATACTTCATTTCTGAAATAACCAGGAACGCTGTCTTTAAGTCTAACAACACCATACAAAAAGATAGATTCTACTTTAATACGCAAAGGTCCTGGATGATTACTCGCTTGTTTGACCTCTGTGTCGTAGCAGATAGCACTATAACCGCTTTTCTCCAAACAAATTACTTAGTGTACTAAACTTGTTGCTGCTTAAGCAGCTCTACTAATGTTAATACGATTGGTTTTAATAATAGCTAAAGCAGAAGAGCCGACTCTT
>JAYUUR010000310.1:0-12329 GCA_043754475.1 Saprospiraceae bacterium
TATGATACTACGTATCAAGGTAAAAAACTTAGAATCCGCATTATTATAAACATTTTGACACTCCGTGTCATGGGCATTTGAACAATACTAATGACACGGCGTGTCAAAATGTTTATAATACAGGATGTTATGCTGATGTTTATTGACACGGAGTGTCAAAATGTGCTTTTTAACCCAATATTCGCATTAGTTGTGAGTTGTGAATTTTTTAACTCATAATTCAAAACTAATAACTAATACGCTTTGCAGTAGCAATAGTCCGTCAACAAGGAAGTAGTAGAAATAATCGCTTCGTTTATCATCAATTTTATAGATGACGAGAGCACTGATAAATATTGAAATACCGATAGCGATAAGGGTATTTAAAGGGTAAACGTCCATCATAAAAATCATACAAGCTATTGAAAATGAGAGAGTTAGGAAAATAAGGGAGAGCCATTTCGATTTTTGAATGCCAATACTGAGGGGTATCGTTTTCACGCCCGTTTTAGCATCAAAAGCCATATCTCGAATATCAAATGGTATAGTAATCGCTAAAACAAACGCCATTTTTTCTATAACCATAAATGTATCGCAAGAGTACCATTCCTTTCCAAACGCTTTGATAGGGAAAATAACCGTCACGAATGCCCACACGCCAGCGATGATAAAAATTTTGATATACGGCACATCACGCAATCTTTTACCATTAAAAATGGGTAAAACATAAGCCATAGACAATAATCCTACAAAAAAAAGTAACCATTGTACGGAAATATAAAACCTAAAAAAAGTTTCTAAACAAACCAAACCTGCCGTAAACGTCAAAATACTGAGGGGTCCTTCAAATTCTTTGGCGTGGATAAAGCGGGCTTCAGTGCGCTCCACCGCAGGGTTATGCTCTAAAATATTTTTCTTTAAATAAAAAGTAATAGGCTTATGGATATTGTATAAAAAAAAAGTAGCCGTAAAAATAAAGACAATATGCGGATTGCCATCCACATTTAAATGACGAATATACAAAGTCTGCACAGCTTGAGCAGCGGCGCAAAGAGCTATAAAAAAATTGCCATAAATGAGGAAATCGAATATTTTTTTAAGAAATTTCAAAGTGATTATTTTCAGTAAAATTAAAAAGAGGCTATCTCAAATGGTTATTAAATTAATAAGTTATTAAGTTATTGCATTTATAAAATATTGACAACCAATTTTTTATAAACATAAATAACCAAATAACTTAATAAACAATAACATTTAAGATAGCCTCTTTTTGAAGAATTTTCTTAGAAATATTTAAAATTATGATTGTCTTCTATTTTCTGTAAAGTCTCATACATCAGTCGGATAACATTATGAATATCATCCACATGCGCCATCTCCACAGTCGTGTGCATGTAGCGCAAAGGCAGCGAAATCAAAGCCGACACGACCCCGCCGTTTGAATAAGCGAAAGCATCCGTATCCGTACCCGTCGTGCGGCTGGACGCTTGGCGTTGGAAAGGAATCTCCTTTTCGGTAGCCGTATTAATGATAAGGTCTAAAAGATTGTTGTGTACTGAGGGGGCATAGCTGAGGCTGGGCCCCTTGCCGCATTTAATATCACCTTGCATTTTGGCATTCATTAAAGGTGTGCTGGTGTCGTGACAAACATCCGTCACAAGCGCAACATGCGGTTTGATGGTATTAGCTATCATTTCAGCCCCGCGCAAACCGACTTCCTCTTGCACAGAGTTGACGATATAAAGCGCAAACGGCAATTCGATATTATTTTCTTTCAATAGCCGCGCAACTTCCGCAATGCAAAAGCCGCCGATGCGATTATCCAAAGCGCGTCCGCAATAAAAACGGTCGTTGAGTTTGATCAATTCATCTTCATAAGTGATGACGCAGCCTACATGAATGCCCATTTCACCAACTTCTTCCTTATTTTTAGCAGCCACATCGATGAAAATATTGGATAACTCAGGCATTATATTGGCATCTTTACCCGTCCTCACGTGGATAGCGGGCCAGCCAAACACACCTTTAACAATACCTTTTTTAGTATGAATATTCACCCGTTTGGAAGGAGCAATCACTTGGTCGGAGCCGCCGTTACGGATAACATGGATAAAACCGTCGTCGCTGATATAATTAACAAACCACGAAATCTCGTCCGCATGACCTTCTATCACAACGCGATAAGGCTTCTCAGGGCTAATGACAGCGTAGGCAGTCCCGTAATTATCAAGATGCCACTCATCCACGAAGGGTCGAACATAATCGAGCCATAACTTTTGACCTGGCGCTTCAAAACCCGTAGGCGAGGCGTTATTTAAGTATTGAAAAAGAAATTGTTCAGAAGCGGTATTAATGACGCTCATTTAAAGTTTTGGATTTCAGTTTAAAAATGATGACGTTTGGTTACGTCGTTTTTTAACACTGTTTGACACATAATTTTGGTTTTTTGTCAACGAATTGAAAGACAAATTACAGAATTTTTTTTCTGTAAAAATAAAATATGTCAAAAAAAATGAAGTGCAAAGCTAAAATAATTCTCTAACATAATATACGTTTTTGGTTTATTTAATGCCCCAAGTTTCAGGCGACAATCGCCACGCCTTCAAAGTTTCCATTTCTTCTGACTTAATATATTGATTTTCAATGGCTTGCGCAATTAAAATATCGTAATTTGAGAGTGTGTCGAAAGGGCAATTGGCATCTCTAAACAAGGTGACTGCTTTTTCAAAACCGTAAGTGAAGATGGCTAAAACGCCTACAACCTCCATCCTTGCTTCTCTAACTGCCTCTACAGCTTTGAGGCTGCTACCACCTGTTGAAATCAAATCTTCGATGACTAAAACCTTTAATCCTGCCGTATCGCCATGCGGCATACCTTCGATTTGATTTTGCCGACCATGCGATTTCGCTTTCTCTCGTATATAAATAAAAGGCTTTTTCAATCTGTCTGCTATCAATGCTCCATGCGGAATACCCGCAGTCGCTACACCAGCAACCATATCAAAATCTCCGAATTGAGTAGATTTTTCGACAAAAGCGTCGATAATTCTGTCACGTACTGAGGGGTAATAGAGCGTAATTCGATTGTCGCAATAAATCGGCGATTTGATACCCGAAGCCCATGTAAAAGGATTTTGTGGACTCAATTTTACGGCGTTAATTTGCAGTAAATTTTCAGCAACTTCTTGTGCAATAGTCATTATGAGTAAAAATATTTATTATAAAAAAAGTAAAAAAAATTTCGCAAATGTATAAAGTTTTTATCAACGAAACGCCATTGATTTTCACAAATACTGAGGGGGTATTGCCTGAATGGAAAAATGACAATAATATATTGATAGTCAAGTATTTAGGTAAAAAGAAATTTTTGCATAACTATATTGATTTACTTGAAAAATCAAATAAATACCATCAAGTTATAATATTCAGTATTGATTTGGAGGCTTTATGGTCTGATTTTTCAAGCATTTTTAAAGTGATTGAAGCAGCAGGTGGTGTTGTTTTCAATGAAAAAAAAGAAGTTTTAGTCATTTTTAGACGTGATTTTTGGGATTTGCCAAAGGGCAAAATTGATAAAGGCGAATCGCCTAAGCAAGCTGCTGTCAGAGAAGTAAAAGAAGAAACAGGGCTTAAAAATATCATTTTGGGTAAGCACATTATTGATACATATCATACTTATGTGCTAAAAGACAAGCGAATACTTAAAAAAACGTATTGGTATGACATGAAAACCACTGATATGCAACTTATTCCGCAGCAAGAAGAGGATATTGAGCAAGCAGAATGGGTTGTATTACGCAATTTTTTAAGTTCAAAACCCATTATTTATGGCAATATCCTGATAGTATTAGATGCATTTGTTTAATACTGTTCAATTTATCCTGTCACATTTTTAAATTTTATAGACTTTTTCCTAAAATCCATTACAATAAGTTTGTGGCTGTTATCGTTGAAAGAGTCTAATTTGAATATTTTAAAAAAATATGAAATAGTTAAAATTTGTTTCATGTTAAAAAAGTTTTCTAAATTTGCTGCTCATGATAACTCATTCTAATTGGTAGTTGGTAAAAAATTTAAAAATCTTACAATTTAAATCTAAAATCTTACAATTTTAACAATGAGAAAAATCCTCATCGCCTCAGCTATTGCATTTTGTTCTTCATTTTCCACACTTCATGCGCAGCTTCTATCACTCAACACAACAGGGTACGAAACAACGAAACAGGCAGACAACACCAAAGATTGGTCTATCTTTACCGATAGCGAAAATCGAATGCTTTATGTTGATTTTGAAAAAATTAACGTCAATTTGAGCAATATTACGGTCAAAGATTTGGAAGGAAAAATTCTTTTTAAAGATGAGACTTTGTGGCAATTGCCGGTGAACACCATATACGAAATTGACTTTTCTAAATTTCCGAAAGGCAATTATGTCATCGAATTAAAAACGTTTACAAACGTCATCAAGAAAAATGTAACGATTAGTTGATTGCCAACCTTTCGAGGGTTTGAAACCCTCGAAAGGTTATTTTTAAAATATAAGCCTAATACTGAGGGGGTGCTTCATTGACTTGAAGCACCCCCTCAGTATTAAGCCTATATTTTGCTACTTTCCTTTACCTCATCGTCTCATTTAATTTATCCAAAACCTCCTTTATCGGATAATCGCCTTCCGAAAGCACGTGTGTTTTATTATTGCGCTCAATGATAAATAGATAATGTGCCGAGTCTTGAGCGATGTTGGTTTGCATGGGTTTATATTTTATTTCAAGTTTTATATACGAATCCAAAATATTACTGAGGGAGGCATCACCATAAGGCGTTTTGATGTAGTTGTTATAAATTTCGATAGGCTGCAATCGCCATTTTGAATATAGTCTAAAAACCGTTGTGCCGAACGAAATAACAGCAAAAAACCCTAATATCATCACCATAATATTGCGGCGATTGTAATCAAGTGCTTTGTTTTTATAGAAATAATAAGCACCCAAAAGCGAAAGGGCGACAATGCTAATAGAAAATATCAGCCATAAATCTGCTCCATGTTTGAAAGGTTCGATGACATAAATAGGTTTTTCCATAATTTATCTTAAAATTTCTCTTGCAATCACTAATTTTTGAATCTCAGAAGTGCCTTCTCCGATAGTACAGAGTTTAGAATCACGATAGAATTTCTCTACTGGAAAATCTTTTGTATAGCCATATCCACCGAATATCTGCACTGCTTCGTTGCTTGCCCAAACGGCTACTTCGGATGCGTAATATTTTGCCATCGCCGCTTCTTTCGTCATTTTTTTTCCTTTATTTTTCAAAGCGGCGGCTTGGCGAGTGAGCAATTCTGCTGCTTGGATTCGCGTTGCCATATCCGCTAATTTGAAGCTAATCGCTTGAAAATTTGAAATCGGTTGACCGAATTGGTGGCGTTCTTTGGAGTATTTCACTGCCGCTTCATATGCGCCCTTTGCAATGCCCAATGACAGTGAAGCGATAGAAATGCGTCCGCCATCCAATATTTTCATAGCCTGAACAAAGCCTTCGCCTTGCTCGCCCAGCATTTGGCTTTTATGCACTCTGCAATTATCGAAAACCATTTCTGCCGTTTCGCTGGCTCTCATGCCGAGTTTATTTTCTTTTTTACCTGCCGAGAAACCCTCAGTACCGCGCTCCACAACGAAAGCCGTGATGCCGCGAGAGTCTAAAAGTTCGCCGGTTCGAGCCAAAACCACTGCTACCTGACCTGATTTACCGTGTGTAATCCAGTTTTTAGTGCCATTGATAACCCAATAATCACCTTCTTGAACAGCCGTGCAAGTCATGCGCATGGCATCCGAGCCGGTGTTTGCTTCCGTCAAACCCCATGCCCCTATCCATTCGCCGCTGGCAAGTTTAGGAAGCCAACGATGGCGTTGTTCTTCATTCGCGAACATGTATATATGATTGGTACACAATGAGTTATGTGCGGCTACGCTCAAGCCGATAGAGCCACAAACCTTCGCAATTTCTTCAATAACAGTCACATAAGCTTGATAATCAAGCCCTGAGCCGCCGTATTCTTCAGGAATAAGTACACCGAGGAAGCCATGTTTTCCCAAATCATGCATCATGTCGATAGGAAAAGTCTGGGTTTCGTCCCATTCCATCACATACGGGCGAATATGGGTTTCTGCAAAATCACGGGCTGATTGGCGGATAAGTTCAAGGCTCTCGATAGAGGATTCGGTAGGAGTCAATACGTCATTCATTTTTTAAAAGAGATGAAATATAATGAGTTAAAATTTTGCAAAATATAATTTGGATTTTATTTAAAATAACAACGCAAAGATATGAAATTTGTTCTTCAAAATTGAGCGTAGTTTTTTGTCGTAAAATTTAATTTTGAAAATTATTTTATTCCCAATTTTTATTTTTAAATTCACCTTTATTTTGAAGATAAATTTTATTTAATCCAGTAATTAAAATTAAAAATACTGTCAAGCCTCAGCGTGATGAAGCGAAACGCATCAAGGGGTGTTTGTTTATCTTATGAAAATTAAAAATTGTACATCCTTTAAACCCAATTGTGTTATGAAAAAACAACTATTTTTTGCTTGCTTTTTAGCACTCTTTTTTATTCAAAATTCTTTTGCTCAAAGCAAAAAAGACCGTATTGCCATTTCAAATCTGATGAATAAACAAGCGATAGACTGGACAGCTGGAAACATAGAGGCTTTTATGCAAGGCTATTGGCATTCCGACTCACTCATGTTTATTGGCAGCAAAGGGGTCACTTATGGTTGGCAACAAACGTTCGACAATTATAAAAAAAACTATCCCGACCGCGCTACGATGGGTGCGCTGAAATTCGATATTTTGAAAATGGATTTTCACTCTAAAAATACCTGCTGGCTACTTGGCAAATGGCATCTGACGCGCCCTGAAAAAGGGGATGTAGGCGGCTATTTCACTCTCATTTTTAAGAAAATAAAAGGTCGATGGCTGATTGTAAGCGACCACACGAGTTGAGTGAAAAGTGAAAAATTTTTCACTTTTCACTAAAATTAGTAGCCGTATTTCTCTTTCCAAAGCTGCCGCATCCGCTCCTTGATAGCATTTTCAGCCCCATTTACTGAGGGGGTAAAAAATGCAGTGCCTTCTATTTCTTTGGGTAAAAATTCTTGATGGGCAAAATTATTCTCAAAATCATGGGCATATTGATACCCTTTGCCATAGTTCATATCTTTCATCAGTTTGGTCGGCGCGTTGCGAATATGTAGCGGAATGCTCAAATTACCCGTCTCTCGCACCTTGCCCAAGGCTTTTTCAATAGCCATATAAGCGGAATTACTCTTGGGTGAAGTGGCTAAATAAATGGCGCATTGGCTCAAAATAATGCGCGCTTCGGGCATACCCACTTGATGAACGGCTTGAAAAGTGGTGGTCGCCATCAAGAGCGCATTGGCATTAGCCAAACCAATATCTTCGGAGGCTAAAATCACCATGCGCCGAGCAATAAACAGAATATCCTCTCCCCCTTCGAGCATCCGAGCGAGGTAGTACACGGCAGCATTGGGGTCGCTGCCCCTCATGGATTTGATGAATGCGGAAATAATATCGTAATGCTGCTCACCTGTTTTGTCGTAGCGAACGATGTTTTGTTGGACAATATTTATAACTGTATCATTATCAATGTCTACCCCCTCAGTATCAGAGGTAAATTCAGCGACTAATTCCAAAATATTCAACAGCTTGCGGGCATCGCCGCCACTGAGTTGGAGCATGGCATCGTATTCCTTGATATTTATTTTTTTTTCTTTTAAAATCTCATCTTTTTCAAGGGCAATTTTAATTAATTGCATCAAATCATTTTTTTCCAATTCCTTTAAAACATAGACTTGACACCTTGAAAGCAAGGCGGGAATGACCTCAAACGACGGGTTTTCAGTAGTAGCCCCTATCAAAGTCACGATGCCTTTTTCTACCGCTCCGAGCAATGAATCCTGCTGCGATTTTGAAAATCGGTGAATTTCATCTATAAACAAAACTGGATTGGGCGCATTGAAAAATTGCTTGCGCCGTGCTTCTTCGATCGTTTCGCGAATATCTTTCACACCGCTGTTGATGGCAGATAATTGAAAAAACGGGCGTTTTAAATGATTCGCAATGATGTTGGCTAAGGTCGTTTTGCCTACGCCGGGCGGTCCCCAGAGTATCATCGAAGGGATGCGTCCTGTTTCAATCGTTCGGCGCAAAACGGCATTTTCGCCGACCAAATGTTTTTGCCCGATGTAGTCATCGAGCGTTGTAGGGCGAAGGCGTTCGGCGAGTGGTGGTGGCATGGCTTTTTATGATTAAAATTCTATCTAAATATTTTATAAATAATTGAAAATCAATTACTTATAAAATTTATCAATTCTCAATTTTTAATTCTCAACTCTCAATTAATGCGAATAATGGGTTAAAAATCACGGAGTGATTGAATGTGAATAACCCTCGATGAAATCGGGGGGATATTACGAGATAATGTCTATAACTGCGGAGCAGTTGAATGTAAAATAGGCAGTAATTGACAATATTTCACATTCAACCGCTTCGCGGTTAGTGCAATTCACTTACTTTAAGCCTCCGATTACATCGAAGGTTATTCATATTCAATCGCTCCGCGATTATTTTAACGCATTATTGGCAAATTAAAAAAATTACACCTTCAAAAACACGCCTTTTCGATAAAATAACCAAACAATTGCCCAACAGACAAGCATAAAACTGAGAGCAAAAAGGAACGAAGCTATCTCAGTCGCGCCCGCCCATGAGACGAACAGGGTGTTATAAATGGCTTCTTGCATATTAATGATTTTACCAGCGGCATCTGTTGTTGGAATCAGAAATAAAATAATCAGCAACAATTCCGAAACCATGTAGCCAAGAATGGCATTGGTGCCAAATATTTTGAAAAAATTGCCCCAATTTTGAATGCCTTTTACATCCACTAAATAATAGCAGAGTGTAAAAATGGACATGGATAAACCACCTGCCAATAAAACATACGAACTCGTCCACAGTTTTTTATTGATGGGAAATGCCAAATTCCAGATTAAAGCTGCTGTAATCAGTATAATGCTCCAAAGTGCTAATTGCTTGATTATTAGCATTTTATCTTCAGCTTTGCCGATAAAACTGCCGACCAAATAGCCAATTAAAAAAGTCACCAGAGCGGGCATGGTGCTGAGCAAACCTTCGGGATCGAAAGCTATGCCTTCACCATGATAGAGATGCCCTTCGCCGAAAAGCCATAAATCGAGTTTTTGACCTGCATTGCCAGCCATGCTCAAGTCTCCGAAAGCCAATAAAATAGCCCAATATGCCAGCAATAAAGTAACACTTAATCCAACAATTTGTTTAGT
This sequence comes from Saprospiraceae bacterium, assembly GCA_043754475.1. Taxonomy (GTDB): domain Bacteria; phylum Bacteroidota; class Bacteroidia; order Chitinophagales; family Saprospiraceae; genus JAAFJT01. Next base: position 9,360 of record JAYUUR010000310.1, read on the forward strand.
ATTTAAGATTAAACACAGCACGCTGCCGATGCCATAACACAAAGCGATGCGTTGCAAAACGCCCAAAATGCGCCATGTACTGAGGGAGTGTCCGATAAACGGAAAAGCATACAAACCGACGCCCAAAAGGAAAATAATGAGCGTGCGTTTTGCTATTTTCATGAACAAATCAGCCGTTAAAATATGATTGTATTGCTTGTAGGAAAACCATGACGAGACGCCTGTAATGAAAACGAAGGAAGGAAATACTAAGTCTGTGGGCGTGAAACCATGCCATGCGGCGTGTAAAAGCGGACTGTATGAGGGCGACCCACCAGCTGTGTTGACGATAATCATAAACGCAATGGTGATGCCTCGAAATATATCGAGCGATTGTAAGCGGTTTTTCATTTTGTTAATTTTAAATTATTTATAACTCATTGATTTTCAAAGTTTTATCAACTTACAACACAGGCATTTCTAAATTATCAATGTACTTATAAGCAGAGCCTGTATTGAGTAAAACAACTGTTTCATGCTCTGAAATCCAACCGTTATTGAGCAGTTTTTTCAAAGCTATCCACGTAGCCGCGCCTTCGGGAGCGACGAACAACCCCTCAGTACGGGCAATGTCGTGAGTGCCTTCGAGCATTTCTTCATCGGAGATTCGGATGGAAGTGCCCTTGCTTTCTTTCAGTACTTTGAGCATCCATTTATCGCCAAACGGGGCAGGCACACGCAAACCGTTGGCGATGGTTTCGTTGGGATTTTCGATTGGGGAAGCCGCATCTAAACCTTGATCAAAAGCATCCACAATGGGCGAACAACCTTGCGCTTGTACGCATACCATGCGCGTAGGAATATGCTCAATCCAACCCAGTTGCAGCATTTCTTGAAAGGCTTTCCAGATGCCAATCAGCCCCGTGCCGCCACCTGCAGGGTAAATAATGACATCGGGCAATTGCCAATTCAGTTGCTCTGCAATTTCGTAACCCATCGTTTTTTTACCTTCAAGGCGATAAGGTTCTTTTAAAGTAGAAACGTCAAACCATTGATTATCAACGTTTTGTGCATTCATTTCTTTACCACAGTCTCTAATAGAGCCTTCAACCATCGTTACTTTTGCACCGAAAAATGTGCAATCTATCTTAAATACTGAGGGGGTTGCCACGGGCATAAATACGTGGGCTTCCATCGCGGCTTTGGCTGCGTAGGCGCTCATGGCACTGCCTGCGTTGCCTGCCGTGGGGATAGCGACTGCGACGATGCCAAATTCTTTTGCTTTGGAAATAGCCATGCTCAAACCGCGTGCTTTGAATGAGGCTGTGGGATTGCCTGATTCGTCTTTAATGTACAAGTTTTTAAAACTAATTGTTTTACCTAAATTATTAGCTTTCAATAAGGGCGTAAAACCTTCGCCCAAAGAAATTATGTTGTCCTCGTTTTCAACGGGTAGCATTTCACGGTATCGCCACATGGTTTTAGGGCGATATAAAAGAATGGATTTATCAAGTCCTGTTGAAGGTATTTTGTAAATCGCCGACAGAGGCTTTTTGCAGTCGAGGCAATAAGTCTGAATTTTATTTTTATCGAAAATTTGACCACATTCTGAACATTCAAGATGTGAGAATAAAGAGTTGGTTGTCATTTGGAAAGTTTTATTTTAATAGTTTTAAATTTCATTCTTATTAATAGCATTTATAGCCAATCCTGATAGTTCAAAAACACCCATAATCAGCCCGGAAAATCGCGTATCTTGTGTCAAACCTTTTTTCCAACGGGCATATATTTGTTGCATAATAACCGCATTTTTATATGAACCGAAAACATAGTAAAAAACAATATCGCTTACATCACGACCTGTCAAAGCAGCATATTTCTCGACAACTTGCCGCCTTGTCAAACAGCCTTTTATCCATGTTAAATTGAACATTTTAGCAAAATCAGGGTCATCTGCTTTGCACCAATACGCCAATGTCGCGCCCAAATCCATCAAAGGATCGCCAACGGTGGACATTTCCCAATCCAAAACGCCTATTATTTCAGTCATTTCAGGATTCCAAACCACGTTGTCAAATTTATAATCATTGTGCAAAAAAGCAGGTTTTTGCTCACGCGGTTGATAATTAAGCATCCATCCCGCTATGGATTCCATATTCGGCACATCATCGGTTTGGCTATTTTTATAGCGTTGAATCCAGCCTTCTACTTGTCGGCGAACATAGCCTTCGGGTTTTCCGAGTGCTATTAAGCCTGTTTTTTCAATATCCAAATTATGCAAATCCGCAAAATTTTCTACTAATTTTTCAGAAAGCTGCTGCATGACCCCCTCAGTAAGAGCAAGATTTTCAGCATCTTTTGCGCGTAAAATCACACCATTGAGGCGTTGCATGACATAAAAAGAACTGCCAATTATTTCAGCCGATTCATCAATACACATTGGCAATGGTATTTTATTGAAACCTGCATTTTTCAATAAATTCAAAACCCGAAACTCGCGCCCCATATCATGCCCACCTTTCGCACTCGCGCCAAATGGCGGGCGGCGTAAAACATACTCGTTTTTATCAGTTTTTATCAAATAAGTCAGGTTGGAAAAACCGCCGGGGAATTGGCTGATGTCAATAATTTCGCCAAAGTCAGGTATTTTATTGTTTAGAAAGGCATTGAGTTTGGCAGCGTCGAGTTCTTCGCCTGTTCGGATTTTGGTTGCTTTATCAAGATTCATAACTGGTTGATTATCAGTATTTTACAGAACAAAACGGATTGAATTTTATAAATTTATTATTAAAAAAGAGGCGTAAATTACATAAATTCCAATTAAAGTTTCTTGATTTTATACGTATGTTCAAATTGAATTAAAATCTTTAAAAAACATATTATTTTCAAAAATAATTTTAAAACCCTACAAAATAAAATTATTACAAAACTTGCTTTAAAAACGCTTTACAGATTTTAATGAGATTAAGAATAGTTGATTGACATTTGGAA
>JAYUUR010000311.1:0-4054 GCA_043754475.1 Saprospiraceae bacterium
ATTTGGTTCATTTTGTCACACTTCATTTCAAACGCTCATACTATTAAAGTTGCTGCCAGCATTCTTTTATTTGTAATTTCTTTTTGCAATTAGTTGCATAAAAATACTGAGGGATGTTCTCAATGTCAGAATAAACCATTAATTTTTTTTTTTAAAAAATCAATTAAAGATGTCAAATACAGAATCAATAAAACTTCATCTTATCAGTCAAATAGCGTTATTAGACGATGCATCAGTGCTTGCACAATTGGAAGATGTATTGGTAAAAAACCCTTCTAAGAATAAGGATATTTTGAGAAAACTTAGTACACCCCGTAAAAAGAAATTGGATATTGAGCAGTTGAAAAAAGAGCAAAACTTTACTCAATTCAATCGCAATCGGTTTGACCAACTTGTAAAAGAATTAAATATCCAAGAACCAATTGAACAACTCCTTCAAATGATTTAACCATGTACTATCTTTTCGATACCAATATCTTACTCTTCTATATTCGAGAAAACGCTACGGCTTCTATTATAGATTCTACCTACAACCCTTTTGGAAATGGTAATACACCTATCTTATCTGTTGTCTCAGTTGGAGAAATCAAAATTAAAGCGGTTATTTCAAAGGAAATAACTTAAACAAGGCATAGTTGTGTCTTTTATTTCCCTAAAACAACCATTCTTTTAGTTGCTGAAAAAGGCGCACCCTTCCCGAAGTCTCTAAATATATCCAACCGATACATCAAAACGCCAGTCGGTAGTTGAAAATCAGCAGTAACGTTGATATTATTCATCCCTTTTGAAAACGCTCCTTTAATCTGTTTCAAAATCCTTCCGGTTTCATCAAATATGGTCACCTGCCCTGCACTCGCTTCAGGCAACATAAAGCGAATCATTGTTTCATTGCTAAAAGGATTGGGTTCATTTTGAAAAAGGGTGAAATCAAACCCTTCCTGCCACGCTCCGCTCGCTGTAACAGTTTCATTATTAAAATTCAACTTCACTCCTATTGTCTCTCCCGAAAAAGTATAAGCCTCTGCAGGGGTCATATCCGAGGTCATTTTTAAAGCATCTTTTAATTCCACATTTTCTAAAGCCTTTACCTTAACTACAAATGTCTTTTTGCCTCGCATATCACCATTCCAACTTACCGTCATTTTACCCGCGTCTTTAAACAACGCATAATTTGAAGCATTCAATCCTTCAATCGTATCGTTCTCATTTTTTTCTATTTTAATAATATTCAAAACTCGGTTGTCAAAATTTAAAGTAAATTGAAAACCTTGCGCCGCCGTTTCATCCGTTGTTATAAGAATGTCTTTTATGTCCCCTTTCTTTAAAATAACATTATCTATATTAAATTTCAAAACCTTTCTATTATTCTGAGCCAATGGAATCGGTGGCAAATTATCCCGTGCTGAGAGATTGACATCCCCTATTTTAATCGCCACGAAATCTGCATTTTTAATACTGTCAGTTAAAGACGTATAATTAATGGATTCAGGGAAATCCGAAGAAAAAGGGTCTTTCGGATTCGGAAATACAAATTGCTTTGGCACAAACCGCCACGGGCGATTGCTCGGAATGCTATCCAACTGCCGCAATATAATTTTGCGGATATACAACATATCAGCTGCCGAAACATCACCATCGCGATCAGCATCCGCAGCAATAATTTTATAAGGCGAATTGAAAGGTTCAATATCCAAAAGGTGGCGGCTAATCAGCGCAATATCAAAAGTGGTGACTCCATTCAGCCAATCCTTCGGGCGTTGTGGCACTACTCGATATGACTGCCCATTTTGAAGATTGCCGAAAGTAAAATCTGCTGAAAACTGAGAACTCAAGACTGTACTATTAAAAGTCATCAAATCATTATTCGCTCTGATGAAATTATTGTTTTCCATCTGAATTTTACCTTTTATACTGAGGGGGGGTATGCAATAATTTTGAGCATCCGCAATCCGAATCGTGGTACTACAACTCGCCGTTCTACCCGATTCATCTTTCACCCATATTTCTACGGAGTAAGTACCCAATTCGGAACAGCCAAACGCCAGTCCGTTAGTATTAGGAAAACCACTCCCCTGCCCTACTTTCCGAATACCGAATTGCAATTTATTGCGCGGGGTGCATTGGTCATACACACTCGAAAGCACCATGTCTGCTGTTATTGTCACCGCTTTTTCAGGCGTTAGATTAGCTGTAAAATTCGATTTACAAGCAATCGTCGGCACACCTTCATTGACAAATATATTTTGAAAACATGTATCAAATTTACCATCACAAAAATTATACAGCACCCATTGACGCCTCAATAAATACGTACCGTCATTGAAATTAAACCGAGTATCTTGCCAAGAGCTTTGCATCAAGCACGAACCACCTTGCAGCGACTCGCCCATCGCATAATGCGGTATGCCCGTACCAGCCAGCATTTGACCATCCACCATCACTGAATCAGGCTCCGTATTAATAGGTGTGCCTATACAATTTATAGACACGCCCGAAGGGCATTGAATATCAAAAAAAGTCGCATTTTTCACATAAATCACCTGTTTCGTCGTGCTTTCATTATTGTAATAATCTCTTACATAAAATTGACGCACTATTATTTTTGAACAATTATTGGCTTTCGCAGCATCAAACGTCATATCCGAAGGAAAGCCCGGCGGCGGCGAAGTGTAAGGTTCGGAGCAAGTGCGCGTATAAAATTGGTCAAAATAAGTCGTCCTCGTGCCCGAACATTCGGCAATCACAGGCGGCTCTCCCGTCAAACTACTGAGGGGTGAGCCATTTCTCGGCACTTGAGCACAATGCACGGTCACATCATCGGGCTTCAAAATCTGCGGCGGCGCATTGTCCGTCACGTTGATAAAGCCACTGCACGAGTTGCCCACGCGAGTATCTGTCACCTTCGCCTGTATGCGCCTGCCTATATTTTGAGCGCGGAGCGTATTATCGGCTAAAGCAATCGCGCCATCAAAAAGGGTCAATTTATAATTATTAAAACAACCATAATCCGCACCGACAAGCAAATCCCCAACCCGTACTGTCTGTTCGCAAGTAGCATTTAAAGCAACCGTTTGATTGCCATTGCAACTCATTTGCCCCGTCGAAGAATGTTCTATCACTCGAACATAAAACCCGCATTGCGCCACATTGCCCGAAGCATCTTTCGCTTCAAAAACAATCGGACTTGACCCAATAGAAAATAAGCTACCCGAAGGCGACCCCATCGTTTGCTTCAAAGTCATGGTGCAATTATCGGTAGCCGTTACTACAAAAGTCACTGTCGTTTCACATGCCCCTGTGCTCAACGTTTTTACAATATCAGATGGGCAAGTTGATACTGCGCGAGGCGAAGCAAAAGAGGGGGGCATAGTATCGCGCACGGTCACTTTCGCCGTGCAGTTGGACGCATTTTCAGACACATCTTTTGCTGTTAAAACAACATCGTTGATGCCTATATTTGAACAATTGAAAGAAGACTTGCTTAAAGTCAAATTAATAATGCCGCAATTATCCATCGAGCCATTATTAATAGCGTCCGTCTTTAAATCAATATTTCCTGTTTTATCTAAATAAATGGTTGTATTTCGGCAAAATGTCATTGCGAGGGACGTGGCAACTGAGGGGGGTATCGTGTCGCGGACAGTAATAATTGCCTTGCAAGAGTCTAAATTTTTCACAGAATCCCTTACAATTAAATACACCTCAATGATACCTAAATTGGAACAATCAAACGCTGTTTTTCGCAGCCAAATACTATCCAATCCACAATCATCTGTCGAGTTATCATTGACTTCTTTAGCAGTAAGCGTTGCATTGCCGGCTGTATCGAGAAAAAGCGTAACGGGTTTGCAACGTGCTGTAGGTTTAGCGGCATCGGTGCAAGTCGAGGGCGTTTGCGCGGAAAGTGTGAGGGGTGAAAAAGCGAACGTTAAAAGAAAGAGGAAAGCCTTTCTAAGAAAATGATAAGAAAATGGCGTTGCCTGAATGCTTGTTGTATCGGTTACAGTCATAGTTAAAAATGTTCACGGTAGAGTCCCCTGTTGGTCAGGTTGTA
>JAYUUR010000312.1:0-4053 GCA_043754475.1 Saprospiraceae bacterium
ACTAATCACCCATCACCTATATTTTAAAGGAGCGGAGACAAAAGCCTCGCGAGCGCATAACCAAAGAATTTGAATTTGCTCTGAGATTTCCATTGGTTCAATAATACCTCTTTGCTGTCTTTTAAATCGTCTAAAAAAGCGTCTTCCAACTCTTGGGCAATGCGCGCGCTGTACACGATGGCGTTGATTTCAAAATTCAAATCGAAGCTGCGATGATCCATATTAGCTGTGCCAACAATGGCTAATTTGCCATCCAAAGTCACTGTTTTGGCATGAACAAACCCTTTTCTGTAAAAAAATACCCGAACGCCTGCTTCCAAAAGCTCTAAAATATAATATTTAGACGCTGCGCTCACGACCCGAGAATCCGAAATGCCCGGCATCAGCAACCTCACATCTTTACCACTTAACGCCGATTTTTTAATGGCATCGATCACCGTTTCGTTGGGAATAAAATAGGGCGAAGTGATATACACCTTCTCCTCCGCTTCGGCAATAGCGGAAAATAGCGAAAGCATAATGCTCGAACGCTCATAATCGGGTCCACCTGCTACTATTTGCACCAAATCTTCGCCGATTTCGGTATTTAGAGGGAGCGGAAAAAATTCTTTAGTCACTTCAAGATGTTGCTCGGCGCAAAAGTTGTAATTGATGATGAAATGCAATTGCAAACTATTTACTGCCGGTCCTTCAATTTTGATATGTGTATCGCGCCAATACTGGATTTCACCTGCTTTTTCACCAACATTATTGACGTATTTATCGGATACATTGATGCCGCCGATGAAGCCCACTTTGCCATCCACGATAATGATTTTTCGATGGTCGCGGTTATTCATTCGATGGGCGAAAATGACGAAGATGACTTTATAAAAAGCATGTATCTCTACGCCCGCCGCTCTTAGCTCTTTTTTAATCCGTTTTTTGATACCTTTACTCCCAAAATCGTCGTAAATCATCCTTATTTTAACACCTTGTTGCGCTTTTCGGATGAGAATATCTTTAAATTGATTGCCCGTAATGTCATCCTCCCAAATATAATATTCGATGTGGATGAAATATTTGGCTGCTTCTAAGGCTTCAAAAACGGCAGGAAACTTTTGTTCACCGTTGGTGAGCAGTTGTACCTTATTAATACTGAGGGGGCTTTCCGAATCTTGAAGCAGGAGTTTTGTCAAATCATCGAAAGGGTGAATTTTATCTAAATGCTGTTTGATTAATTGACGTGTGCGGTCAATCATTATTTGCTTGATTTTTTTTCGGGTGCTAATTTTAAATTTGATTTTTTTACTAAATAATTTACGCAGCCGATAGTTGACGCCAAACGCATAATAAATAATACCCCCTAAAAGAGGCAGTGTAATAGTCAATATTAAATACCCCAAAGCCTTTGATGTATTGCGCGTTTCGTTGACAATCCGATAACTCGTATATAATTGGAAAGCAATGGTTAAAAGGGTTAAACTGAGTTCTAACATAGTCATTTATTTAACAAGATGTATTTTCAAGATTAAAAATAAGAAATTTCAAGGAATATTGAAATTATAAACAAAAAGCCGTTTATTCGTTTTTAAAATGAAATGGTTTGTATGTCAGTTTTAAAAATATTAAAATGAATAAAATAATAAGTATCACTTTTATCCTCATAATGCTCATGAATGCAGCAGTAGCGCAAAATTACCCCAATTATGAAGGTGCTGATTTGGGTTTGACTTACACCCCTCAGTATTCGACGTTTAAATTATGGTCGCCCCTCGCGAAAGAGGTTGTTTTGCGTTTTTACAAAGAAGGCTTGCCCACTACCGATAATAAGGATTTGATAGAAACCGTGAAAATGACAAAAGGCGATAGTGCCACATGGTCTTTTACAGCACAAGGCGATAGAAAAGGACAGTTTTATACCCTTCAAGTCACGACCACAGAAGGTAAAACGATGATGGAAGTGCCTGATATTTACGCCAAAGCTGTTGGTGCGAATGGCAAACGGGCGCAAGTCATAGACTTGAAAGAAACCAATCCGAAAGGGTGGGAGAGTGATAAAAGTCCCATATTGAAACAAAAAACGGACGCTATTATCTACGAGTTGCACGTACGCGATGCCTCTATTGCTAAAAATTCAGGCATTAGAAAGAAAGGTAAATTTTTGGGTTTGACGCAAGAGAAAACTAAAAATAGTGATAAATTATCTACGGGACTTAGCCATATGAAAGAGTTAGGCGTGACCCACGTTCAGATATTGCCGTTTTATGATTATTTCACCGTTGACGAGACGATTAAAGACAATACAAAATACAATTGGGGCTACGACCCCTTGAATTATAACGTGCCGGAAGGCTCTTATTCGACCGATGCTTTTGATGGAAAAGTGCGGATTGAAGAATTGAAAAAAATGATTCAAGCCTTTCATGAAAATGGTTTGCGGGTAATTATGGACGTGGTGTACAATCACACGATGTTTGGTGAAGAATCTTATTTTCATCAGTTGGTACCTTTTTATTATCATCGGACGACACCCGAAGGCAAGTTTTCAAACGCCTCAGCCTGTGGCAATGAAACAGCGAGTGACCGCCCGATGATGCGTAAATTCATGCTTGAAAGTTTGAAATATTGGGTCACTGAATACCATATTGATGGTTTTCGATTTGATTTGATGGCGATTCACGACATCGAAACCATGAATATTATTTCAAAAGAATTGCATCAAATCAAACCCGATATTGTCCTTTTGGGCGAAGGTTGGACGGCAGGCGATTCGCCACTTCCTGAAAATCAGCGGTCTTTGAAAAAATATACGGCTCGCTTGGATAAAATAGCCGCTTTCAGCGATGATATGCGCGATGGCTTGAAAGGCAGTGTCTTTGAGCATAAAGAAAAAGGGTTTGTCAGCGGTAAAAAAGGCATGGAAGAAAGCGTGAAGTTTGGGATTGTTGCTGCTACAAAACATCCGCAGGTGGATTACGCTAAAGTGAATTATAGCAAAGAAGCGTGGGCAAGTGAGCCTTATCAATGCATCAATTACTCTGAATGTCACGATAATCACACCCTTTGGGATAGGCTTTTGAACTCTAACGCCAATGATACTGAGGGGGATAGAATCAAAATGGATAAACTCATTCAAGCCATTGTTTTGACCTCGCAAGGCATTCCTTTTTTGCACGCCGGGTCGGAGTTTTTACGGACTAAAAAAGGTGTTGAAAATTCTTATAACTCGCCCGACGATATTAATGAGATAGATTGGAGTCGTAAAACGCAATACGCAGCGGTGGTAGATTTTGTTAAAAATTTGATAGATGTGCGTAAAAAACACCCTGCATTTAGGATGATTTCAACAGATTTAATTAGTAAGCACCTTGAGTTTATCAATACGCTGTCAAAAGCCGGAACTACTGAGGGGGTCATTGCGTACACTCTAAACGGTAAAGCGGTGGGCGATAAATGGAAAACCATCATCGTGATTTTTAATGCCAACAGAAAATTTCTTTCCATGGATATACCCAATGCCAAATGGAAAGTGATTTCGGACGGTGAGAAAATATCAGAAAAAGGTTTGAAAGATTTTAAAGGCAACCGCTTTGATGTACCGCCTTTGAGTGCGGTGATATTGGCGCAGTGAGGTCTAATATCTAAATATCTAATATCTAAATATCTAATAAATAATGGCAAGCATAGTAGATTTAATTGGTAATACACCACTCGTAGAGATAAAACGGCTCAATCCGAACCCGAACGTCACGATTTATGGCAAACTCGAAGGCGACAATCCTGCGGGCAGTGTAAAAGACCGCCCTGCATTGAACATGATACGCAGTGCCATCGAGCGCGGCGATGTGCGCCCGGGCATGAAGCTGATAGAAGCGACCAGCGGAAATACAGGCATTGCGATGGCGATGGTGGCGCGGTTGTTTAATATTGAAATAGAACTAATTATGCCCAGCAATTCCACCCGCGAGCGGACATTGACGATGGAAGCATATGGTGCAAAGGTCATTTTGCTTGAAACCATTGAAAAATGCCGCGATTATGCTGAAGAAAAAGGCGCATCAGGCGATTACT
>JAYUUR010000313.1:0-4046 GCA_043754475.1 Saprospiraceae bacterium
TAATGTATAAATTCGTTGATGCATAAATTTTTAAAATGATTCGGTATTTTGAGCCGATTTCTAATTTCATTCAAAATTTAAATAATTGTGGCACTTACAACCCTTTGGACAGGCTCAGAACACTATATATGCGATCCAGAATTAGCCCAAGCCTTTCATATGGCGCGCGTATTGGGCATGCCGCTTTTGATAGAAGGCGAACCCGGTACAGGCAAAACGGAACTACCTATTCAATTTGCGAAGGATTTGAATCTTGATTTGTTCGTTTATCCTGTCGGCTCAAAAAGCAATGTAGAACAATTTGTCGCTAAGTTTGACCATGTCAAATACCTCCGCGATTCGCAAGTCGAAGTGCTCAATGCACAGCGGTCGGAGCGGGGTTTAGACCCCCTCAGTAGTGGCGGCAGAAGTACCGAAAATTTGGACGATTATGTCTTAATGGGTGCGGCTGCCAAGGCTTATAGCCAGTCCCATTCAGTGTTGTTGATTGATGAAATTGACAAAGCCCCAAGGGAATTTCCCAATGATTTGCTGTTTGCTTTGAGCCATCGCCAATTTGTAATGCCTGAATCCGGTAAGGTGATTGAGGTCAGCGAAGCGGATATGCCCGCTATCGTCATCACGAGCAATCGCGAGCAGGAGTTGCCGACTGCCTTCAAAGGGCGGTGCATTTATCACTATATCAGCTTCCCCGAACCGCCGATGATGGAGGCGATTGTGAGAAAGCATTTTCCGAAAGTTGAAGGTATTTTGCTTGAAAAAAGCATCAGTTTGTTTTATCAATTGCGTAAAATTGGCTTGGAACGCGCCCCTGCTACGCGTGAAATATTGCATTGGCTCAAATATTTACAAAACTTTTCGTTGGATGAGGCGATGCATAAAATTGATAAAAAAGAAGCGATGGGCGTTCTCATCAAATCTCAAACAGATTTATTGAAAATTAAACAACGTTTCCATGTTCATTAGCCTGCCACAATATCTCAGGGACAACAAACTGTCAGGCGATGTTAGGACTTTATTGTTGCTTAAAAAAAGTTTGGAACGGGGGCTTGTTAATACTTTGGGCGATTTGTATTTGGTTTTAAAAGGTATTGTCATTAATTCTCCAAAAGATATAGGACCTTTCACAACAGCTTTTTACCAATATTTTTTAGATATTGAAATAAAAAAAGGCGAAAGTTTAGACGCTGCCATTGCTCGCAGCGAAACCTTCAAACAATGGCTCAATCAAAGAGAAAATGAGGAAATTGAAGCAACTCACCCCCTCGAACGCATCAATCAATTCCTCGACGAAGTCCATTTAACCACTTACGATATTCAAAATATACTCTCAGGCGAGGATATTTTGCAAAATGATAATCCAAACAGGTCTGATGTCATTGCGAGGGACGAAGCAACTGAGGGGGTAGATGACAGTGTTAAGCGAGCAGCCGATTACAATAATATCTCTTTAGAAGAGCTTTTGGAGCGCATGAAACAAGTAGCAGAGCAGCAAAAACGGCGACATGCGGGCGGTAGTCATTGGATAGGCACGGGCGGCATTTCGCCTTATGGGCATGATGGTGCGGCGGCTGGCGGCATTCGAGTAGGTGGTGTGGGCGGTGGAAAAATGGCGCGGAAGGTCATGGGTGATAACAATTATTTCCCCATAGATACTCAAGTCATTTTGCAAGACAATAATATAGATGTCGCCCTCGCTTTTCTCAAAGGCATTGAAGACGAATCGGTTGAACGGTATTTGGATATTCCGTTGACGATTTCAGAAGGTGCTAAGCAAGGAGCTATCTTTTTACCTTTTGAAAAAGAAAAAATTGAGCAAAAAGTGCAAGTCATTTTGTTGATTGACAACGGCGGTTGGTCGATGTCGCCTTATGTCGGGTCGGTGACAAAGCTATTTTCAAAAATGAAACGGCGTTTTGCTCATGATTTGAAATCATATTATTTTCACAATACTTTGTACGATGGCGCCTATAAAGATGCGTTTCGCTCCCATACTCAGTTTGAAAACATCGAATCTCTTTGTAAATTGGATAAAAACTACGCTGTTTTCATCATTGGCGATGCCGATATGTCGCCTTATGAACTCACTAAAGGTAGTATGCAAACGTGGCAAGCCTTGAAAGACCGTTTTGAACGCATCATCTGGCTCAATCCGATGGAGCAAAAATATTGGATTAATTCTGAATCCGTCAGGACGCTCCATGCACTTTTTGATATGTTCCCACTGTCACCTTATGGCATTGAGAAAGGGGTGGAATTGATGAATAAAAAACGGCGGTTTGGGAAGGCGCATTAGTTTAGTTATTGGTTATTAATGATTGGTTATTGCAAAAATATTTTAACAAATAGAATACAAAATAAAAAAATGAATAAATACTCAAATCAAGGTATTATTTTTACAAATAAAAACATTAATTTTACTGCTTACATTTGGTTTATTAACCAAAACGATACACTTTACAAATCATGCAGTTCAAACACATATTCCAAGCTATTCCAAGCTATTCCAAGCTATTCCAAGTTTAGTTTTATCTCGAATCATCGACATAAAACCCTACTCCTTTTTCAAAATACTCAGGATTTAGCCGAGCCGCCATCCTTAGAATCCTTTTCATCCTACAAATCCTAATTCAAATTAAAAGAAATGTTCCCCTACTACAAACAACGCGACGCTATGGACTGCGGTCCAACATGCCTCAAAATGATAGCCCAACACTATGGCAAAAGCTATGACCTGCCTTACCTACGCGGACTGTGCCACCTGAGCCGTGAAGGCGTTTCGGCACTCGGCATTATGGATGGTGCAGAAACCATCGGTATGCGACCCCTCAGTGTAAAGGTGCATTTTATCAATAAAAATGAAGCGGCACTGATAACGGCACCGCTGCCGTGCATTGCTCATTGGAATCAAAATCATTTTGTCGTCATCTATAAAGTGACCACCACTCATGTTTGGATTGCCGATCCGGGCGCGGATAAATTCAAACTCAAACGAGCTGATTTTGAAAAAAGTTGGATAAGCGACACCGAACAGGGCGTTTTGATACTATTCGACCCATCGCCCGAATTTTATAGCCAATCCCTAAAGGGTGCGATTAGTAACTCCCCCTTTGGGGGCTGGGGGGCTTTTCAATATCTGAGACCTTACAAAGGCTTAATTTCTCAACTGATTATCGGTATGCTATTGGGTAGCGTGTTCCAACTCATATTTCCTTTTCTCACCCAAAGCATCGTTGATGTCGGTATTGAAAATCGAAATATTGAGTTTATTTATTTGATATTGGCAGGGCAAGTGATGCTGTTTTTAAGTCAATTGATCGTCTCATTTTTTCAGAATAGAATACTGCTGCATATCGGTACCCGTATTAATGTTGCCTTGGTCACTGATTTTTTAATCAAACTCATGCACTTGCCTATTGGCTTTTTCGATACCAAAATGACGGGCGACCTCATGCAGCGTATTGGCGACCAAACCCGTATAGAATCGTTTTTAACCCAATCGAGTTTGAGTATTATTTTTTCAGTGATTAATTTCATCGTGTTCAGCATTGTTCTATTACTGTACAATCCGACAATTTTCTTTGTTTTTATAGTGGCGGCGTTTTGTTATATCACTTGGATAAGTATTTTTTTGAAAAAACGAAAAGAGATAGATTATGTCAGATTTCAACAAGCGAGCGATAATAATAGCTCTTTGATAGAACTCATACAAGGCATGGCTGAGATAAAACTGCAAGGTTCTGAACGCAAACGCCGTCAAAAATGGGCAAGTATCCAAGCCAAACTGTTCAATATCAGTCTCAAATCGCTCAATATTGCTCAATGGCAAGACGCCGGTGCTGCTTTTTTCAATCAAAGTAAAGATATTATCATCACCATCATTGCGGCACAAGCGGTGATAGAGGGCAAAATGACCTTGGGTATGATGATGGCAGTACAATATATGGTGGCTCAACTCAATGCCCCTTTGCAACAATTCATCGCTTTTATCCGCTCCGCCCAAGATGCCAAAATCAGCATGGAACGCTTGGCTGAAATTCATCAAC
>JAYUUR010000314.1:0-12284 GCA_043754475.1 Saprospiraceae bacterium
CAAGCATTTTATTTTCATTCGAGAAAACGTCCGTTCACTCAATGGTGCGCGCAGTATCATGGAAATACTGAGGGGTATCGCTTTGGGAGAGAAGGAGAAAGCACCGTTTTGAGAAGTAAAAAAGGAAAAATAGAAAATGTTACATCAACAAAAGCTTTTTCGTTTTTATTCTCACTTTGAGTTTGATTTTAAAACAAATTTTTACTTAATTTAAAGAAATCTTTGATTTATGGAACAATTTTTTGTAATTTTGAAGAGTATAAACTTCATGTTGATTTGAATTTTAATCAAATTAAATATAATAACTGCATTTATTAAAATATACTTTATTCATGTTTCGTCGTGTCCTCAATAATAAAATAGGTAATATTTTGGCTTATATTGCTGCTCAAACTGAGCCGCTTTATATGACCAAAGCCATTAAACTATTGTACCTAATAGATGAAAAAGCTGTTCGTCTAACAGGATCACCCATTACATGGCTTGACTATAAAGTTTGGAAAAATGGTCCCGTTCCTTCTGAAATTTATTATGAACTGAAATTTGACCAAGTCATGACTTATGGCAATAGTCGTGTTTCTTTAAGTGATTTTATTAACGTTCAGCGTAAACCTAATAGCAAGCAGCCCGACCAAATGGATGTAAAAATTACACCGAAAAAAAATTATGATTTTTCAGATTTTTCAGATTTTGAAATGGGCGTTGTAAAATCTGTTGTTACTGATTATGGTTATATGAATGCTATCCAATTGATTGATTTACTGCATCAACAAGATACACGTTGGCACTATATAGTTACTAAATTTAATCTTGAAGAGCATTTTAAATTGCGTGGAAATACTTCTGATTATACGATTGACTTTATTGACTTGATTGAAGACGATGAATTTTTGAAAATTTCTGCTCAAGCTGCTTACGAATCCCTTACATTTCAAGAAAACTTACTTAACACTCCAGTTACTTTCAGTTTATGATTCCTTCCTTTGCCCCCGGTTCCATAATAAGAATCAAAGATTATCAATTTGAGGATGGCTCTCAACGGGATAAATACCTCATTGTCCTTTATCGCAATGCTACCGAAGCGTTTGTCATTCATTCGCTGACAACATCTAAAAATAATCTCAATCTGCCTGGTAATCAACATGGCTGCAATGTCATGGAGCGCAATGGTTTCAAAATTCCTTATTTTTTCTTTCCTGAAAAAGTTGTTCTTGATACAGTTTCACAATTCTTTTTTGATGTTCCAACATATATCTTTTTCCGTACGAATGTCATCAAATCTTCTATTCAGACGCTTTTAGATTACGATACCTCACCGTTTGGCGTGGTGGAACTGGCTATTCTAAGCAATGCAGAACTCAAACGGTTACTCAAATGCCTACTAAAATCAACTTTCGTTGACAATAATTTACATGCCTTATTGTCTGATTTCAAAAATACGATTTAAATACTGAGGGGTATCGCTTTGGGGGAGAAGGAGAAAGCGCCGTTTTGAGAAACACAATTAATCGGATTTATTGGGAAAGAAACGGAAATCGGTCTTTGTAATTTATGTTTCAAGTTCCTAATGATTGCTCCTAATCACTGATACGAGACTTTTCGAGAGGAACAGACTTGAAATTTAAAAAATAAAATTTTTCTTAATTCTTCGAAAATACTGAGGGGTGTATGGATTTGATAGATGCCCTCAGTATTTTTATAAGCCATGGGTAATAAATTTCTTAAAGGTTAAACTGAGGGTAAATACTACTACGGACAGTATTATTAGTTTTTTATTTAGAGGCATTATTAAGCAAATCGTAAAGCTCTTTATTTTTTAATTTTAGAATTTCATTTTTCTCTTTGAGTTGTTCATTTTCAGTATGAAGTAAATAGTTTTCTAAATTTTCAAATGCAGAAACTATTCGTAAAAAAGCAATTCCTTTTTCGACACTAACTTTTGAATAGCGAGTTATTTTGCCATTTGGTTCAACTAGACTAAATCCAAAAAGTATTTTTTGATAATACGCATCTGATGTGCCTTTAAAATCCCTAATAGACCATCGGCCTTCAATAATGTCGTTTAAAATAACACCATTAGAATCATAAAAATTCCAGTCGAATTGAGTATTTGTATATCCTGCGTTCTTAAAAGTACTGCTTCGTAAAGAATAAATAAGATAGGGGTTCGATTTAGAGGCATCTTCAATAGAAGCAAATTTTGTAGGCTTTAAGTTTGAATTTAAGGCAACTATTGTTTCCATAATTATAATATTTTCAATATTGAATATAAGTTAATTTAAAATTCAGACAAGGAAACTATTTATGATATTAGAGGTGATGAAGAGTTTTATGGTTTGGTTTAACGAAGTCTCAGAACTATCAGTTTTGCGATTGCTTAATTTCCTATAGTAATTACTCAAACGGACAATGCCATTTTTTTTGGGTTATCTTGTGGGTTAATTATTGATACCTTACGACATTATGATTTTTTTCGAACTAATATTTTATTGACTCAAATTAATTTATTTGATATTAATATTTCATAAAAACCTCCATTTCACTTAAATCATCATCTGACAAAGGCCCTTTAAAATTCTTATGTCGTCTTAAAGTTGGGTCATAATGGGTAATACCCCAAGACTGGTCATAGGTATAAAAAATCAAATTATAATTCCCTTTTGAATACATACGGATAGAATTACTATATAAATCAATGGGAATTTTTACATCATCATATTTTTTCCATCCATGTCGTTCTATCACTTCTATGTCAAGGTTCAAATTAGAAGAGGATTTCAATCTTCTTTCTGAGTTGTCTTTTTGTTTAGATATATAATCTATTAAACCATACAAAAGTACAATTCCTATAGCGACAGGTAAAATATATTCTATCGCTTTAATAGTAAAAGTTAAGACTACTAAAACTACGACCATACCTAAGCAACTTCCGATGTGTTTCATCATTGTTTTTGAAGTTAATTATTACTGTTGAGAAATATGCAATGTCGTTTTTATGTGTGTTTGTTAAATATACTGCGACTAGTAGTTAAAACATTAAACTTTGTAAATTAAAAACCTCCTGTTTGAAACATTTCATATCTATATCATATCATTTGCATAACACAAAATCGTCTTGATGAGTTATAGTCGCAGTTATTTCATAGTTCTCTATTGGGATGTTAATTTTTTGACCAAGACTACCTTGAATAACCATCATTGGACCTTGGGTTTTATTATTAAAACTCGATGGGGAGTTTTTCAATCTTATATTATCACCTATTTTTAATTGTTCTGCCATTGGAATTGAATTTAATGATATTTGAATCACTTTTTGAATTTAAACTTTTATCTTCTTTCAACTTATATTCGTAGAATATATCACAAACAAATCAACAACTCAATTGTTTTTAATATATTTAAAAATGAATAATCAAACTTGTAAATATTTTTAATCTTGTTGAACTTAAATCAAGATTTCACCCATTGGCTCGGAAGCTACTCACAAAAAACCTTGTGAAAACGGAGTTACGCGAGAGCAAGTACATATTTAATCTACAAAAATACAAATTCCCACATTAAATTTTATCAACATTTCCGTTATAGATTCCCGCCTTCCGTTCCTCAAACTACAGCAAGCACTCCCTCAGTATATTTGACTAAAAAGCCGTTTTTCAAATGAAATCAAGTTTTTGCTATAAACATAGACCTATTGTTTAGAAACATGAAGCAATTGTGAGAAACATAGACCTATCGTTTAGAAACATGAAGCAATTGTGAGAAATATAGACCTATCGTTTAGAAACATGAAGCAATTGTGAGAAACATAGACCTATTGTTTAGAAACATAGAGCAATTGTTTAAGACATTGAGCAAATGTTAGAAACATTGAGCGAATGTTAGAAACATTGAGCAAATGTTAGAAACATGGAGCAATTGTGAGAAGCATTGAGCAATTGTTAGAAACATAGACCAATTGTTTATAAACATAGAGCAATTGTTATAGACATAGACTAATTGTTTACAAACATAGAGCAATTGTTAGAAACATAGACCAATTGTTTATAAACATAGACCAATTGTTATAGACATAGACTAATTGTTTACAAACATGAAGCAATTGTTAGAAACATAGAGTAATTGTTAAACAAAATATTATATGGCTCTTTCGCCTGTAGAATTGTGAATGTCGTTAATGAAAAACAATAGCATTTGTTTAAATAAAAAATGCCTCGTTTGGAGTTTCCGAAACGAAGCATTTTTATTTAAAAAGCCGAAGGGCAGTTGTTGTTGGCTGGCTTTTATGAAAAATATTTTTACTATTGTTTCATAAATTTCGCCTGTTCTTCGCCTACCTTAATAATATATGTGCCTTGTGTCAGCACTGATACATCAATCTGTTGTGATACTTTGCCTGTCTTAACTTGTTGACCCAACAAGTTGTAAATAGCAAAATCTACCCCCTCAGTATCAAGCATCAAAATACCATTAGAAACAAGCGTTGGATATACTCGCAACACTTTGCCGCCTTTATTTGTCAATGAAACAATTTTAGAGTAGGCGATTGCACCGTCTGTATCCAATTGTTTAAGACGATAGTAATTTGTAATATTGAGTGGTTGTGCATCTGTCATTGTGTAATACTGAGTGGTCTGCACTGTTCCGAAACCTTTAACAAAACCAATTTTATAAAAATTCTGACCATCTGCACTTCTTTCTATTTCAAATCCATCATTATTCTTTTCAGAGGCTGTGCGCCATATGAGCTGATTGGACTTCCCAGCTGCTTTTGCTTGGAAATTAAGCAATTCAACAGGCAAAACTGCTGTGATTGTAAAATTAGCATTTGAAATATCAAAGAAAACATTACCAACTGCCTCTACTTTGATGCGGGCAGTTGTGGTGGCTATATTGGGTAACGTTACTGATTCTGTCCCATCATTAGGCGTACTGGCGAGTAAAATAGTTGAGAAAGTGGTACCACCATCAGTTGAAATGGAGATTTTGACATTGGCACAACTGACAGGTGCAGAAGTTGTATTATTAACTGACCAAGTTATAGCTTGATTAGAATTACCCATATAGGTACCTGCTAAGTTAGTTGTCTCTAAAAATGGTCCTGAAGCACCGTCAACCGTCACTGTTACATCTTTAAATACTGTACTTCCGCCTCCTGCTCTATTGTCTCGAACAGTCAAACGATGGGTAGTAGCAATGGCCACTGAAGGGAGTTTATCTCCTTTCTCATAATTTGTACCACCTAATATCGCAGTTAAAATGGGAAAAGTACGATTTGTACTGGTTGTAGGATCGTAAGTTCTAAAAAAAGGCGGTTTTGCTGTGTTTGCTAAAGTGGATGCATCTGGTGCAGTGGCTTCACCTGTGTTTGTACCCTCCCAACTGTATGTCAAGGCATCACCATTAACATCGGTAGCTGAGCCAGTTAGTTCAAAAGGTGTTGATTTTGGGATATTATAATTGGGCGGTTGAGTAACAACCGGCAGATTATTCAGAGTTGCTGATGTAGTACCACAAACGTTGGTGGTCATATAAGTCACCATTTCAGAGTAATTAATAGTATGGAAAACAAGTATTGGACCATTGATGGTCGAAGTAAAATAATCATCGCCATCGCAAGTAAATCCGTAGCTCATGATGGTAGCGCCTGCACCCGGCTCTACAGAAGTCGGTTGATTGCGGGTTGTACATACCGGAATAGAACTATTGTAGCTATGGCTCATCCCGAATTGATGTCCTACTTCATGGAAAAGGGTTTGGTCAAAAAATACCTGAGCAAAAGGTGTACCACCTATTTTGGTAACACCTTTTGCTTTGCCACCTCCCATACAGCCTTCTGCGGTTGCCAATCCTTCGCCAGAACCTGACGATTGACCAATCACATGGCCTACGTCATAGTTAGCTGATCCTACATTAGCGTCTAAGTCCGTTTGACACTGATCGAGCATTGTACCTGAATTGGAATGGGTGTAAGGTGTACCTGGAACTGTATAAATTACATTTTCACCACTGGCTAATGTAAAAGTAACACAAATTTCATTGCGGAATACTGCGTTCATACGATTGACATAACTGAGAATATCATTGAAGGTTGCTGTCTTCTTTTCTGCACCGTTTGCACCAGTGTGAACATTCGTAAACTCTGCTGCCGATGCAACAGCAATGCGGTAAGTTCGTAAGGTAGCCCCCGTATTATTTAAAACAGCATTTTCGGGCTGTAATATTTTCCCTGAGATGTCAACGCTACCGTTGGCGCGGCGCAAAGAACCGGCACCACAACCGTCTCCGAGGTGCCGTTGCTCCTTTGGGATAAAGGCGTCACGACTGAAATAACTGAAATACAAACTGCGGTCAGCCTTTGAATAAGGTTCAAAATATACCGCATCTTCTTCAACATTTAGTATGATAGCATTAAAACCACTTGATGTCATACTCAGCCGAACTACGTACTTTTTATTTTTCAAACCATTGCCCGTATAAGTCTTAATTTCAGGATGAAGGGCGGCTTGTTCAGGAGACAAAACAGGCGATTCTACCATACCAAACGTTTCAGAAGTGCCATTGGGTAAAGGAATTTCAAGAGGTAAGGTAACACCGCCGTTGTGAAATTCAAGTGGTGAGGCTTGCAGATATTTTCGCAAAGCTGTCTCGTCGAGTTGAATAATACTGATTTTACGAATGTTTTGAGTCTTTTCCACAGCTTGAGGTAACTTATCCTTATTAGAAAGAGTCTCAAAAAACTTGCTTTGTGAAAAAACAGGAATGGAATTTAATAAAAAAACTACAAAAGTTAAACGCATGACGCGTTGCGTGGATAAAAATCCTTTCATTTTGGATGATTTAAAGTAATAAAATAGAGTTAAAAAGTAGAGGGGTTAAAAAATCAAAAATACATACTGTGAATTTGAAATAGATTGTTACAAATAACTATTTATATTTAAGATTTTAATCTCGGCTTATGGGCGTTAAAATGAGAATATTGAGGGTATTACTTTGAAAAACAATTCTTATTTTTAAATTTTTATTCATCGTTAAGACAAATCGGAATGTTAAAATTCAATAAAATCACACCTGCCTTTATTAAAAAACTAACGGCTATATCAGGCAGTAATGCCGTTTTCACGCAAGCGGATATGCTGGATAAACATGCGCGGGATTTTACTAAAGATCTTTATTTCTTGCCCGAAGTCGTTGTGAAGCCTTCTGATACTGAGGGGGTGTCTAAAATCATGGCTTTGTGCCATAAGCATCGCATACCTGTAACGGTGCAAGGCGCGCGCAGCGGTTTGACGGGCAGTGGTTTAGCAGTGCATGGCGGCGTGGCAATGTCCATGGAACGGTTGGATAAAATATTAGAAATTGATGATAAAAACTACCAAGTCACCGTCGAACCCGCTGTCATTACCGAGCATTTACAGAATGTTTTGCAAGACAAAGGTTTGTATTATCCGCCCGACCCAGCCGGACGTGGCTACTCGCATATTGGCGGCAATATCGCTACCAATGCCGGCGGACCGCGCTGTGTGAAATACGGTGTTACACGGGATTATGTTTTAAATCTTGAAATCGTCTTATCCAATGGGGAGGTGATGTGGACTGGCGCGAATACCTTAAAAAATTCGACGGGCTATAATTTAACGCAATTGATAACAGGGAGCGAAGGCACGCTGGCTGTGGTGACCAAAATCGTTTTGAAACTACTGCCTTATCCACCATTTAATTTGTTGATGTTGGCTTTGTTTCATAAAGCAGAAGAAGCGTGTGCCGTTGTTGCCGATATTTTTAAATCGGGTGTTATTCCGTCCGCTTTGGAATTTATGGATAAAGTGACCATAGATTATGCTGTTCGCTATGTCGGTTCGTCGCCCTTTCCGATTTCATCTGATTATGAAGCCATATTATTGATAGAAGTGGATGGCAATAATCTGGATATTTTGCAACAAGATTGTGAAAAAATTGCAGTAGTACTATCGCAATTTTCTGTAGGCGACATTCTTTTTGCAGATAGTGAAGCGCAAAAAAATGAGTTGTGGAAATTGCGCCGCAATGCCGCCAATGCCATTACAACATTGTCTCATGCGATGGTAACAGAAGATACGGTTGTGCCGCGCTCGAAATTGCCCGAATTACTGAGGGGGGTCAAAAAAATTGGAGAAAAATTGGATTTGAAAACAAGCAACATGGGACATATCGGCGACGGCAATATCCATTTTTCTATCATCAGTGATGAACCACTCACAGAAGAATGGCGTGTTAGAAGCATGGAAGGTAAGCGAGAGATTTATAAATTAGTGCAATCGCTCGGCGGCATGTTATCGGCTGAACATGGCATCGGTTATCTTCAAAAACCGTTTATGCCGCTCTTTTTCAAGGAAAATCACTTGAATATACTGAGGGGTATCAAAAAGGCATTTGACCCACGTGGCATTTTAAATCCTTCTAAAGTTTTTGATTAAGCAGTAAAATAGTTTAGGAAGCTGTCGCCCCCAGCTCATGCTGATTGCCACCTATCAAATGTTCAATCGGCATTTCATCAAAACTATGGCTTGATGTGTCATACAGGGTATTCCACAAAATTACGCGGGGTTTCGTATAATCTTACTTTGACATCAAAATTTTCTTCAATCTGCCCCCTCAGTATTTGCCAAATGACGACCACTATATTTTCAGCCGTCGGGTTCAAATTCTTAAATTCAGGGCAATCCAAATTGAGATTTTTATGATCAAAACGATTTTCAACTTGTGTTTTGATGATGTCACTCAATTTTCCTAAATCATAGACATATCCCGTTTCGGGGTCAATTTCGCCTGTTACTTGTACTTCTAATTCATAATTATGCCCGTGATAATTGGCGTTATTGCACAAGCCAAATACTACTCGATTCTTTTCGTCTGTCCATTTTGGATTGTGCAATCGGTGAGCAGCATTGAAATGCGCTTTTCTAAATACAGCTACTTTCATAAATATTGATTAGAAAATGATAAATTATAAATGATGAATGATGAATAAAGAAAGCGTTGAAAATCAATACTTTTACAATTTCAAAAATGATACTTTATTATTTTGACAATTCTTTAAACAAAATTAGGGTCGCTTAGTTTTTGGAAAAAATTACCTTTGGTTTGAATGGCTTAAGTCTCGGAGTGACTCAAAGTCACTCTGAGACCACGCGTTAATGGATAAATTTTATCTTAAAATTTCACTACAAAATTCATATGAATTGGTTATTGGTTTTTCTTGGTGGCGGTTTTGGTAGCATTACAAGATTTGGTATCTCATTGATTATCAGGCAGTTAGGTTGGAATTTTCCTTTAGCTACTTTGATTTCAAATGTCTTAGCCAGTTTCATCATCGGCGTATTAACGGCTTTGACGATGAAGGGCATTTTGAGCGATGATCAAAAAATGCTATGGGCAACGGGCTTCTGTGGCGGCTTCAGCACTTTCTCCACTTTTTCAAATGAAACAGTGCATTTATTTCAAAATGGCAATATGCTGATGGCTGTTTTGAATATTTCGTTGAGCATTTTCCTTTGCATTTTAGCGACATTTTTAGGTTTGAAAGTGATTTAAATGGCTTTTATACTGAGGGGTATACATTCTTTCACAACAACTCTCGTAGGGTTTTAAACCCTACGAGAGTTGTTGTGAAAGAGCGAATATATCATAACCAATTGATAATCAATATTTTACATTAAAAATAAATTTAAACAATTTGTTTTTTATTTTTGAAAACACTTTTAAAAATAAAAAATAATAAAAGAACGACTGCCAAATAAGCCGCTACACGTCCGATAATATCTCCCATCTTTTCATAAAAAGTCATTTCAGAATTTAAATGAATAGTGCCTTTGATAACAGCATCCACAGCGTAAGGCGTCGCTTGCTCGACATGTCCATATTTATCAATAAAACAACTTGAACCTGTATTCGCAGAACGCACCACGGGGCGGCGAAACTCTATCGCCCGCAAACAAGCAAATTTTAAGTGCTGGCGATAGCCCGGCGTATTGTCCCACCAACCATCATTGGTCACGACAAAAAAGGCATTCGCACCTGCCTCTACATAACCGCGTGAGAAATCGCCGAATACCGATTCGTAGCAAATCATAGGAGCGATGGCTCTTTGACCGTCTTTATTCCAGAAAACGCTTCGATTAAGCTGTGCACCATAACCACTTGTTGAGCCGCCAAATTTTCTAAACAAAGGTTTTAGCCAACCAAAGAGGAAGCCATAGGGTAAAATTTCAGCACCCGGCACCAGCTTGGATTTTTTATAAAATTCAATAGAATTCATACCCGAAGTGATTTGAGCCGCTGCATTATAGGCTTCAAAATAGGTAAATGTACCGTCTCGATTATCATAATCCCGCACAGAAGAAGGTAAGCCCTTGGGTTTTTGAAATACATAAGAAGCATAAATTTTTATAGCATCAATACCTGTTACCAAATGCAATTTAGGATACCGATTGACAAAATCTTTCAATTGATTAATAATAGTGACTTGATCAAAATTGTCAACATTGTGAAAGTCAAAACTCGTTTCGGGAAAGACCAAATAGTCTGTTGTGGAATCTACTTTTTCAGATGCAAGTTTGAGAAATTTTATGAGTTGAATGTCTTCTCCCACTTCAAATTTTTGATAATGCGGTTCGTAATTGGGTTGTACGACAACGACATTGGCTGTTTTAGCATTATTTTCAACATTTTGTTTATTAGAAAAATGGGTGATAAATGCTGAAATACTGAGGGGTATTAAAATTAATAAGATTGCACTTAAAGCCTTGTGATTAGCCCCCCTGCCCCCGAAGGGGGAGTACGTAGTAGCTTGATTATCAACGTTTTGTGCATTTTTATCGTTTGCCCCCCTGCCCCCGAAGGGGGAGTACGCAAGAGCTTGATTATCAACGTTTTGTGCATTTTTATCGTTTGCTCCTCGTCCTCCAGTTGTTATGTACGCAAGTGCTTGATTGATAAGGTTTTGTATATTTTTATTTGAATTTAGGGCTTTAAAAATTAAAACATTTATCCCTAAAATCCAGAGTGAACCGCCGAAAACGCCTGTGTATTCATACCACTGAATCCAGCTTGGATATTGCGCCAAAGCATTACCCAATGTGAGCCATGACCAACTGATTTCCCAATTCAAATGCACATACTCGAAAGCCAGCCAATAGATGATGAATGCCGCTAAATGCCACTCCCTCCCGATTGATTCGGGACGAGTCAGTATAGAGCGACTTTTATGGAATAACCAAAAAGGAATCGCCATAAAAAAGGCATTTAGGAAATTGGCAATCATGCCTGGTGCAAGCCCTGCATTAGAAACCCACCAAGTAGCACCGATATTCCAAATAGCGAAAGCGTTGTAAGCATATTTCAGAACACCTTCTTTATTGCCTTTTGAAAAAATCTCGTTTTCAAGCATTAATAACGGTATAAATCCAATAAACATTAAAGGCGTGAGCGGCGATACAGGAAAGCCTAAACTGAGCAATACACCACTCAAAGTAGAAAGCAGAAGCCACCGCAGGTTGTATTTTTTAAACCTTAAAAAAACGATGAGTGCCCAAATAGCACTCAATAAAGGCAATGGCAGCCAGCCCCAAAGCGGTAATTGAGTCATGGCAAAACCTACTCCGCCAATGGTGATTAAGCACAAGATAATGACGCCGTATTGTATTTTTTGATTCATGATGTTCAAAGTTCAATTTTGGGTAAAAATAGAATTTAAGTCTGAAAGTTTTAAAGCATAAAATGACTGAGGGGGTGCAGGTATGTCTAATATGCTCATTATTGGGTAAATATTTTTTTACCTTTGCTGTCCAATTTCTAAATTAAGAATAAATATCGCTTGAGAATGTATAAAATGAATCTAATAAAAGCCTTTTTACTATTTTTTACTTTCACTTTTTTATGGGCAAGTTGTGAAAAAAAGAACCCTAATTTTCAAAAAGAAACAGCCGATGCTGAATATTTGCACCGCTCTATGTTGGAGTTGACTTCTATTATTAAACATGACCTTTTCCCTCCGATGATTGCCTCACGTATATATGCGTATGCACATGTGGCTGCGTATGAAGCTTTGAACCCCAATACTGAGGGGTATCAGAGTCTATCAAATCAACTGAATGGTTTGGGAGAAATGCCCAAGCCCGAAGCCGGTAAAGAGTATTGTTTTCCTTTGGCGAGTGTGAAAGCCTATTTGAAAGTGGGTAAAAAGTTGATATTTTCAGAAGATAGCATCACGGCTTTTGAAAATAGGATTTTTAAAGAAATGAAAATGA
>JAYUUR010000315.1:0-4044 GCA_043754475.1 Saprospiraceae bacterium
GGATTTTGGATAAAGTATTCACCCGCGTAGGTGCGAGCGACAATATTTCAAGCGGCGAATCAACTTTTATGGTAGAAATGAACGAAACGGCGAGCATTATGAACAATATATCAGACCGTTCGCTCATTCTTTTGGATGAAATCGGGCGCGGCACAAGCACCTACGATGGCATCAGCATCGCTTGGTCAATCGCTGAATATTTGCATGAAAATGAAGCCCGTCCGAAGACCCTTTTTGCTACGCATTACCATGAACTCAATGAACTCGCAGAGCGTTTTAATCGCGTCAAAAATTATCATGTGGCGACAAAAGAAGTAGGTCAAAAAGTCATCTTTTTACGGAAATTGACTGAGGGGGGTAGCGAACATTCGTTTGGTGTGCATGTCGCTAAAATGGCTGGCATGCCGCCTGAAATTGTCAACCGAGCGAATGAAATATTATCGCAATTAGAAAAGAAACACATTGATAATCAACCTGTTACGATAGAAACTACTGATAATAATTTCACAGCCCACAGCGTAAAAGATACAAAAGATAAAGTCAAAAACCTCCCCGACAAACCCATGCAGCTCAACTTTTTCGACATCGGCGACCCGCGCCTACAACGCATCAAAGAGGCATTGGATAAAATGGATTTGAACACCATGACGCCCATTGATTTGATGATGAAAGTAGCAGAGTGGAAGAAAATGCTTCAATAATTGAAAATGGGTAATAGGCAATGGGTAATAGGCAATAGGCAATGGGTGTTAAGTAGCAAGCAATCGCTGCACCAGAGGTGCAAAATATCGGTAGCAATAGCAAAAACGAAAAGTTGCACCAGAGGTGCAAAATATCGGTAGAAAGTATTAAATTGCATAAAAATTAGAAATGATAATGGTTAAATCGGATAAATTGAAGTTTCCTAAGCCTAAATTGCTGACGTATGATGATTATGCAAGGCTTACACCGCCCGACAGCGGTAATTATGAACTACACAACGGAAAAATTATTTATATGCCCTCACCCTTCGATACTCATCAAAATATTAGCATGATTTTAAGCGCAGCCTTGTATTTTCATGTTAAAAACAATCATTTAGGTCAAGTCAGAGCAGCTCCACTTGATGTTAAATTATCTGAAAATGACACCGTTCAGCCTGATATTCTTTTCATTAAAAAAGAACGAGAGAGCATCATTGATGGCATTATAAAAGGTGCACCGGATTTGGTGGTTGAAATTTTATCCCCTTCAAATGATGCTAAAGAAATGAGCTATAAAAAGTACATTTATGAAGTATCTGGCGTCTCTGAATATTGGATAATTAATCTACAAAAAAAGACTTTGACCCAATATGAAAATGTTGAAAATGAGTTGCTTTTAAGGACAGTTTATACATCATCTGATGTTTTAAAATCTTTAGTCGTTGATGGTTTTGAAATTAAAATAAAAGAAATATTCGATTGAATACCCCCTTGCCATAGGCATCCCTTTTGCCAAAGGCATTCCCTTGGAAGGGGCAGTATCCAAGCCTTTTTTAATTAAATAGAAAAGAAAAATAGATGAATATAGCACTCTCAGCACCTGAAAATAAGAAAAAGCAATCGCGTAAAATTCCGGATTATCTCGTATATGAGGTCCTGAATGGGAAAAAATTATACCGTAAAGGCTATAAAGAAGTATTAAATCAAACAAAAACCCTCGAAGAAATTATGGGCAGTAGCAGCTTGCAAGGCATTATTATATCTGTAATGCTCAGTTATTTATATCGCTCAATCGAAGATTTGGGCTATACAATTATCACCAATGAAGCAGGACTCCATATTGCGAAAGGTGAAAATTTATCTTCTGACATTATTATTTATAAAACAGAAGATACTCAAAAGTATAAAATTGATGAGCACTATTTTAATGTTGCTCCAAAATTAGTCATTGAAGTAGATATTAAAATTCAAACAGACGACCATAAAATGATGGAGTATGTTTATGAAAAAACGAATATGCTTTTTTCATTTGGCGTTGAAAAAGTGATTTGGATTTTTTCTAATGAAAAGAAAATCTTTTTGGCTGAACCGAATCAAGATTGGATAATTAGAGATTGGCATAAAGATTTTGAAATCATGCCTAAGCATACTATCAATTTGTTGAAAATGATAGAAGATAGAGGTTATATATTATAATGTGTTTTAAATTTGTAAACTGTACCTTTCCATTATTTTAAAAAACAAATATTTTATGAATCGCTTTACAACAATTATGGGCTTTTGCCTTGTCCTTTTCACCCTTTCATGCAATCCGTCATCCACTCAAAAAGACAAAATGGTTACTCAAACCATAGAAAAAGAATTGCGCCATGTCGTGCTGTTTAAGTTCAAAGACGGTGCTTCTGCTGATTCTTTGAAGGCTATGGAAACGGCTTTTAAAGCCTTAGCTACCCAAATTTCGGAAGTCAAGCACTTGGAATTTGGCTTGAATAATAGCCCTGAAAATTTGAATCAAGGCTATACGCATTGCTTCGTCGTAACGTTTGCAACTGAAAAAGATAGGGAAGTTTACCTGCCACATCCTGCTCATAAAGCATTCGTAACCAATCATTTAGCTAATATTTTGGATAAAGTATGTGTTGTGGATTTTTGGTCGGATGTTGTGAAATAATCTCTTTTTTTTACTTATACAAACAATAAAAATGCAAAATAATTTTACACAAATTGTTTGTTTTATGAAAATGAATTTTACTTTTGACATAAATTAAAAGCTACAAAAGATATAAACTTAAAACTTTTTATTTATTATTTTTTAATTTGGTGGAAAATTCACCCCGCGTATTATGTCAAAACCAACAGCACCAGACCCCTCAGTATGGGCATCAAAATTCATCAATCAGACTAATAAATCTGTTTTTCTCACAGGAAAAGCCGGCACTGGTAAGACGACTTTTTTAAAGGAAATCGTTCAAAAAACGCATAAAAAAGCCATTGTGGTTGCCCCCACCGGCATCGCTGCGATTAATGCCGGAGGTGTAACCATTCATTCACAATTTCAATTGCCGTTCGGCTCATTTTTACCGATTGATTATTTTCCTGAAATTTTCAACCCTAATGTGGTGGTCAATAATAAACAAACGCTTAAAAAGCATTTGATTATGAGTGCCTCCAAAAGAGCAACCTTGAAGAATTTGGAATTGCTGATTATTGATGAAGTGAGTATGCTTAGAGCAGATATTTTGGATGCCATTGATTTGGCTTTGCGTATGGTGAGAAGCGATTATTTCACACCTTTTGGCGGTGTGCAAGTGCTATTCATTGGAGATTTGATGCAATTACCGCCTGTTGTAAAAAATGAAGAATGGGATATTTTGAAAAATTATTATGAGGGTATTTTCTTTTTTCATGCAAAGGTTTTGCAAGAACACAAGCCACTTTACATCGAATTAGAAAAAATTTATCGGCAAGACGACATTAATTTCATCAATATTTTAGACAATCTAAGGAATAACCGCATCGAAACCACCGATATGGCTATTTTGAACCAATATTACCAACCTAATTTCAAACCCACCACCGAAGATAGCTACATTACCCTCACGACTCATAACGCCAAAGCCGCCGCTCAAAACCATGCGGCATTGGAGGCTTTGACTGATAAAGCCCACACTTTTACAGCAGAAATCGAAGGTGATTTTCCACCGTTCAGTTTTCCAACGGATAAAGATTTAGTTTTAAAAAAAGGGGCTCAAATCATTTTCATTAAAAATGATCCGATGGGTCGGCAACGATTTTTCAATGGTAGAATCGGCATTGTTGACAGCATTGACGAGGATGAAATTAAGGTGCGTTTTAAAGATGAAACTGACAAATTGACCTTAGAAAAATATGAATGGCGCAATAGAAAATATACGGTAGATGAGACAACTAAAGAGATTGAAGAGGAAATTATCGGCACTTTTACGCAATATCCAGTCAAATTAGCTTGGGCAATCACGGTGCATAAAAGTCAAGGCTTGACTTTTGAGCGCGCCGTTATTGATGTCAATAGCGCCTTTGCGCCTGGGCAGGTTTATGTGGC
>JAYUUR010000316.1:0-12162 GCA_043754475.1 Saprospiraceae bacterium
TGGTTTCAATTCAGATTCTACTTGTTTTTGTAGAATTTCAAAAATTTCAGCATTAGAATAACACTCATTAGAACGAATGTCAATGACAAATTTACAGGTATCAGGCACAACGTTGTGCTGCGTTCCTGCTTCGATTTGAGTAACTGTCATTTTCACTTCGCCCATTAATTCTGATTTCTTTTCAAAACTAAAATTTTTAATTTTTTCAATATCTGCCAACGCTTTATAAATAGCATTCACGCCCTCATTACGTGCCGCATGACCCGCCTTCCCATGCGCGATGCCATCAATCACCATTAATCCTTTTTCAGCAACCGCCATTTGCATCAAGGTTGGTTCGCCGACGATACCAACAGAAATGGAGGGAAAATTGGGTAAAATTGAAGCAATACCATTCGCTCCCGAAATTTCCTCTTCCGCCGTAGCCGCTAATATGAGATTGAAAGGCAATTTTTTTTCATAAAAAAAACAAAATGTTGCCATTAAAGATACCAATGCTCCTCCAGCATCATTTGAGCCTAAACCATATAATTTTCCATCAATAATTTCGGGAGAAAATGGGTCACGCGTCCAGCCGTTGACAGGTTTGACAGTATCGTGGTGAGAATTTAAAAGGATGACGCGAACTTTTGAATTTTCAGAATAATGCTTATTTTTTACAATAATATTATTGTCTATGCGCTCTATAGGAATATTTTTTTCAATGAAAAATTTTTGAATAATCGCAGCCGTTTTGTCCTCTTCTTTTGAAAATGAAGGTGTGGCGATGAGGTGCTGTAAGAGCGATATTATTTCGTTAGGATGCGTCATTTAAATTTTTAACTAATTGAAAGTCAAATACTTATGTGATTTTTAATTAAAGACTCAACCTCGTTCCCAAATCTTGTAGCACCCCCTCAGTACCACATATCACAACGGACTTAACACCATTTTTCATAGCATCAAAAGCATTATCGAGTTTAGGAATCATGCCTTCAAAAAAAGTTCCGTTGGATTTGCCTTGCTGAAATTGTTCGTAGCTGATATTGGGAATAACGGAATTGTCATCATTTACATCTGACAAAACGCCTTGTTTTTCAAAGCAAAATTTTAAAGTCACATCAAATTTTTGGCTCAAGCCAACTGCCAGTGTTGAGGCAATTGTATCGGCATTTGTGTTGAGTAATTGTCCTTTTTTATCATGCGTAATGGGCGCAAAGACAAGGGTTTGTGCAGTTTCGAGCATTTTTGACAACCCCTCAGTATTGATGGCATCTATATCTCCTGCAAAGCCATAATCTATATTTCCTTTCATGCGTTTATGCGCTAAAATGCTGTTCAAATCTGCACCTGTCAAACCCAAAGCATTGCAATTATTTGATTGGAGTTGAGCGACTATTTTTTTATTAATCAAACCGGCATACACCATCGTCACCACATCCAAAGTCTCTTCGTCGGTGATGCGCCGACCTTCTATTTTCTGAGGTTCAATCTGCAATCTTTTCAATAACACATCGGCAATTTTACCGCCGCCATGGACCAATATTTTCTTCGTTTGGATAGCTGCAAAATCCGTCAAAACTTGGCTCAATACTGAGGGGTTATCCACAACATTACCGCCTATTTTTATGATAACTAATTGATTTTCAATCATTTAAAAATTGCTATAAATTATTTTTCAACAAATTGTTTAAAACTGCCATCGCTGCGAAAGTGCGATTATTGGCTTGTTCAATCACGATAGAAGTAGGCGAATCCAGCACATCGTCCATCACGATTTGATTGCGGCGAACGGGCAGACAGTGCATGAATTTAGCATTATTAGTCAAAGCCATTTTTTCTTTTGTAATCGTCCAAGAGCTATCCATGCTTAATATTTGACCATAATCTTTATAACTTGACCAGTTTTTGGTATAAATAAAATCGGCATTTTCAAACGCTTTATTTTGATTGTACTCAATCCGACACCCCTCAGTAAAAGATTCGGCTAACTCATAACCTTCGGGGTGTGTGATAACAAATTCATAATCAGTGACTTTCATCCATTCAACAAACGAATTAGGCACTGCTTGCGGCAATGCCTTAGGATGTGGCGCCCAACTTAATACAACTTTTGGCTTTGGTTTGATTTTGAATTGTTCAATTGTCAACCAATCGGTCAGCGATTGCAAGGGATGAACCATTGAGCCTTCAAGACTTATGACAGGTACTTGTGCATATTTCTTAAATTTGGAAATCACATAATCTTGATAATCTTTCTCGCGATCAATCAAAGTGGGAAAGGAGCGCACGCCGAGAATATCGCAATATTGGCTCATCACTGCTGCCGCTTCTTGAATATGCTCCGCTTTGTCGCCATTCATCACGATGCCTTCTTCAAATTCGAGCTTCCAACCCGTTTCAGCATTCATGGAAATGATGGTCATGCCGAGG
Organism: Saprospiraceae bacterium; assembly: GCA_043754475.1. GTDB lineage: Bacteria > Bacteroidota > Bacteroidia > Chitinophagales > Saprospiraceae > JAAFJT01. The sequence continues at coordinate 2,413 of JAYUUR010000316.1, forward strand.
TTGATTGCCGCTTTTTCGGTGCTCATGCGGGTGCGAAGAGAAGGGTTAAAAAAAATCAGACCGAGGGTTTTGCCTTTTCCGATTTCAGCAAATTTTGAAGGATTGGCTTTGCAAGCCTTTGCGTCGGCCAATAATTCTAAAGGGTCGTCCACGTCATGAACAGAGGTGAAATGCTGCATTTTCTGCTTGATTCTGTATTAAAAACAAATTGTTTAAATAATTTTTAAAAAGAATCGCAAATTTAAAGACTTTTATATGTTTTTAAGGTATTTTAGAAAGAAAAACTCAAATTCACTTCATGGGTAGTGCCTGCGTAAGGTCCGTAAGATTGAAAGGAGTAATCAAAGCCATAGCCGATTTTAAAATTATTGCTTGACCCCATGCCTTTACCAACGATAACACCCGTTTCAGCATGAATTTTCCCTTGTAATGAAGTACCTACGCCTATCCAAAAACTCGAGCCCATTTGATAGCGAGCATTTAAGTCAATATTAATCGGCACATTCGGCGCATATCTCACTGAAGCAGAAGGCTCTATGAAAGATGATTCACCGATATAATGATACCAGCCGACATTCGCAAAATAATGTTGAACGCGTTTGGTGGAAAAACTACCATCAGCGGAGGGGAAATTTAAATCAATACCCATCACTTGCGGAACGGACATGCCCGCGTAAAAATAATCGTCGTCAAAAACGCCATCCATGCGTTGATAATAAAAAACACCCATGCCGAGGTCAGGGTAAATTTGCATTCTATCGGTGAGTGCGCGAATGTCGTTGGGGTCACGCAATTTCAATTCAGATGTTTTGACTCTATATTGTACCGCCCCTGCTGAAAGTCCAATACTCAAGCCACTAAATTCTGCATCGCTTGTAAAAACGGTGGCAAAACGTCCATATAAACCCGTGAAGCCTGTCGGTCCGGTTTGGTCGTTCATCAAATAACCGCCAAAGAGCATAGCCACGCCTGTTCGATCCGCCATAAAATGCTCCCCCCTCAGTATTTGAGTGACTGGAGCGTTGGCAATATCCGACCATTGGCGGCGAATAGTTGCGCCGAAGGACGTTGTATGACGGTCAGTGAAAAAATCGTAATTAATGGAGGCTGGATTTAGGACGCCTTGTGTTTCTCGATATTGTGTGAACAGGGGAATTTGCTGGGCTTTTACTACCGCAACGTAACACAGGCAGAGGGCTGCCGCGAGGATTCTGTTCATGAGTTTGCTTTTAGGTTATGGGATGATAAAGATTGTTTGTTATAAACTTTTTATAAATATTCGTCAAAAATAGCAGGTTATTTTTGAAAATAAAAGCCTTGCCTTGAAAGATACACTAAACAGGGTACGGGCTATAGGTGATGGGCAATGGGTAATTGGTGATGTGTGTGTAAACACAACCAAACACTCAAAACTAAACACTCTTCAAACTACTATCTTATGTTGTAAAAGTTTAATTTTGCATTTCTTTTAAAAAAAACTTGCTTATGATAGTCAAAATCATCAATCAATCTGAAAATTCGCTTCCGGCTTATGAGACTGAGGGGTCAGCCGGTATGGATTTGCGAGCTGATATTACAGTAGCCGTTACTTTGAAATCGCTTGAAAGAGCGATGATTCCAACGGGCTTATTTATTGAATTGCCATTGGGATATGAGGCTCAAGTGCGCCCGAGAAGCGGCTTGGCTGCTAAACGGGGTTTAACCTGTTTGAACTCTCCCGGCACTATTGATTCTGATTATCGAGGTGAAATAAAGGTCATTTTAGTCAATTTATCTAATGAAACGCAAATCATTGAACCCGCAGAGCGCATCGCTCAGATGGTGATTGCGAAGCATGAGAGAGTGACTTTACAAGAAGTAGAAGTCTTAAATGACACTACGCGCGGGGCAGGAGGCTTTGGTAGTACAGGCACGAATTAAAGCTGAGAAACTTATTATAAAATTGATGAATTGGTTTAATATTTGTTTTTACTAAAAATTAATTGTTAAATTAATACTTGTATAAAACATTTACAATCAAATAATTACACATAAAATAAAAAATAAAAACTCTTTTTATGAAGATAATTATTCCTATGGCTGGTAAAGGCTCTCGCCTACGCCCACATACTTTAACTGTTCCAAAGCCACTCATTTCAGTAGCTGGCAAGCCCATTGTTCAACGGCTTGTCGAGGATTTGGCTACGTCTTATAATGGTATTATTGAAGAAGTAGCATTTATTACAGGCGAATATGGAGAGGATGTAGAGCGGCATTTGATAAGCATTGCTCAAAGCATCGGGGCGAAAGGGACTATTTACAAACAGGATGTGCCTTTGGGTATTGCACACGCTATCGGATGCGCTGCGGCGAGCCTTTCTGGAAATTTAATAGTCGCCTTTGCTGATACGCTTTTCAAGGCTAATTTTCATTTCAACCCAAAAGAAGATGGTATTATTTGGACTCAAAAAGTTGATGACCCCTCTTCATTTGGGGTTGTGAAAATTGATATGAATAATATTATTACTGATTTTGTTGAAAAACCTAAAAATTTTATTTCAAACCTTGCCATCGTTGGTATTTATTATTTTAATGATGGTGATGTTTTGAGAAAAGAAATTAATTATTTAATAGAAAACGACATCAAACTGAGGGGGGAGTACCAACTCACGAGTGTACTGGACAATATGAAAAATAACGGCACTCGTTTTAGAACCGCTTCCATTGAAGAGTGGATTGATTGCGGCAATAAAGAAGCTGTTGTTCATGCCAATAAAAGGATGTTGGATATTAAACGCAATGAGAAACTTCATGCAGATTCTGCTCAAATCATCAATGCCGTAGTCATTCCGCCTTGTTTTATCGGTAAAAATGCCATTGTAAAAGATTCAGTTATCGGACCTTATGTGTCTGTGGGTAATAATTCGGTGATAAATGAAAGTATCATCGTTAACAGCGTCATAGGTGAACAAACCGTCATCAAAGATGCCACTATGAGCAACAGTATGATAGGGAATTACGTTGAGTATAAAGGTCATAAATCAGAATTGAGTATTAGCGATTATTCAAAATATGCTTCTTAAATGAAAATATTTATAACATACAAACCATTGATTTTCAGCAGTTTACTGAATTTATCCCTCATTTATCCCTTTGGGAGTATGTCGGCTCAAGTCTCTAATCAAGGGCAAGCTGTCCGTATATCGGAAGCTGAAATTCAGTTGCAGGATAAATATCTTGCTGCCATTGGTCAACAGCAGATTGGCAAAATGGAAGGGGCTGCAAAGCTTTTTCAAGAGGTTTTGGAGAAAAACCCCAAATGTGATGCTTGTGCTTTTCAGCTCACACGTATATATACAGTCATGGGTGAAAATCAAAAAGCCATTGATTTTGCCAAACGAGCCCTTGCCATTGATGCTAATAATAAATGGTATAAAATGGCTTTAGCGGAATCGCTTGAAAAAGTGGGAAAAGATAAAGATGCTGCTGAAATCTATAAATCCCTGGCAGAAAGCACTGTTTTTGATATGGACTATCGGCAGGAAGTTTATTTCCGTTGGGCATATTGCTACGTGCGGACGGGCGAACCCAATAAAGCCTTGAAAGTATTTGAAGATTTAGAGAAAAAGATAGGTGTTACTGAAGAGATAACCATCAAACGAGTTGCCCTTTTTGAAGCAACTGGCGATACTAAAAAAGCGGCTTCGGAGTTTAAAAAATTAGCTGACAAATATCCACAAGTCATTGAATATCAACACCTTGCAGCTGATTATTTCCTCAAAATGGGAGATAAAAATACAGCGATTGAATTGCATCAGCGCGTATTGAAAACTGATCCCAACGATTCAAAATCGCGCTTGGCGTTGGCAAGCGGGCAAAAACCCGCAGCAGGTGGCGGTGGCGATGTGGCATATTTAAATTCATTGAAAGACTTATTTAAAAAACCGGATATTAAAATTGATGATAAAATAAAAACTTTTTTACCCTACACTTATAAAATTGCAGAGGGTAAAGATAAGGCATTAGCCACAGTCGGTCTTGAATTGGCTCAAATTATAGAGCACGTGCATCCAACAGAAGCCAAATCATATTCGCTTTTAGGCGATATGCTTTATCACAATGGAAAAACAGCGGAAGCCATTGAAAAATATAAAAAATGCACCCAAATAAATAAGTCTATTTATGCCGTTTGGGAACAGATGATGTACGCGCAAGACGAACTCGGCTTGTACGATGACCTCTTGAAAACCAGCGATCAAGTGGTGGATTTGTTCCCGAATCAAGTAACAGCTTTTTATTTCAACGGCATTGCTAATGAAAAAAAAGGTAAGTTAGATGAAGCTATTTCATCCCTTGAACAGTCGGTTATGATGTCGTCTAAAAAGCCGCCTTTGAAGCATGACGCGCTTGTTGAATTAGGCGTAACTTATTCAAAATCAAAGAGTTATGACAAAGCCGATAAAGCATTTGAAGATGCTTTAAAGCTCAATAATAAGTCTTCCCTCGCCATGATAAAATATGCCAATTCGCTCCAACAACGCGGCGCCATGGAAAGAGCCAAACCGATGGCAGAAGAAGCTCTCAAAATATCAATGGAAACTGACCCCTCAGTATTAGAGCTTTATGGCGACTATATTTTCAAGTCAGGTAATAAAGAAGAGGCTGTCAAGTATTGGTCAAAAGCCAAAGAGCGTGGTGCCAAATCATCGGGTTTGGAAAAGAAAATCACTGAGAAAAATTTGGTTGAATAGTGTTCAATAGAAAAACATTTGTTAAAATAAGATGTTAATTGAGAGGAACTAAAACCCGTTTCAATCAGCAATTATGAAGAGTAAAAAGGAAAAAGGAGAACCTGAACAGGCATTTATCAATCCTATCGATAAGACTAAAGTAGCTGAAAATCCGGGCTTGTTGCCCTACGCACACACGGCTGGCGGCGCGGTGATTCGCCCGACCGATAAAGGTAGAATCAAGGGCAATGCGATGATGGCGATGTATGAACAAACAGACCGTCAGATGCACCAATTGAAAGAGCAAATGGAAACGCTCATCAAACAAGCCAAATCTTTACAACGTAGAAAAGAAATTTCTGAAATAATATATCGGGCGGCTTTAGCATTTCGCCCTGTCGTGGGTCATATTTATCATTTGTATGAAAAAAAAGATGGTTCTCACACCATTTCGCTCATCGCCCCTTATGAATGGGGCAGCAAAACGCCTTATGTTTTCCTCGCAACTTGCCAATTGCTTTATGACCACACTTGGGAAATTTTGACGCAGGCAGAAGAGTTTACATCATAAAAATATCGTATGCCGCAGCTCTCGCTCATCATCGCCGTTTATAAAAATATCTCTGCACTCGACCTGATACTGAGGGGTCTTCAAAATCAATCTTTCAAAGATTTTGAAGTCATTATTGCAGAAGATAATGATGGCGTGGAAATGCAGAATTTTATTGAAAATGCTAAAAAACAATTCTTTTTCCCTATAAAACACATTTCTCAACCTGACAACGGTTTTCAAAAAGATAAGGCTTTGAATAAATCGGTAGCTGTTGCAGCGGCAGATTATTTGGTATTTATTGATGGAGATTGCATTCCGCACCGCCATTTTTTGAAAGCCCATTTTGAGAATCGTACTAAGGGGTATGCCCTATTTGGGCGGCGTGTAATGTTGTCTGAAAAATTGACAAATGCTCTTGCGAAGAATGAAGCAAACTCAACAATTAGCATATTTCCTTTAATCGTAACTCGTTGTAAGCGAATAGATTGTGCCATTTATCTTCCTTTTTTAAAAAATAAAATTCAAACGACAACCGCTATCTGGGGCTGCAATTGGAGCATCCATAAAAAGCATATTGTTGATGTGAATGGATTCGATGAAGACTTTATAAAACCCGGATATGGCGAAGATACAGACATCGAATGGCGACTTTTTAAGACGGGTATTCAATTAAAAAAAATAAAAAATAAAGCAATTCAATACCATCTTCACCACAAAGAGAACTACGCTGATACCTTAGAAAACAAAAAAAAATTTTTGAAAAAACAAGCAGCAGGTAAATTCTTTTGTGAAAACGGCTTATCGAAGTATCTTTGATGAGAGTGTTTAGTTTATAGTCTTTGGTGTTTGGAGTAAAACACGAATGACTAAATACCAAACACTAAAAACTCAACACTCTGAAAAAATGTCAAATTTTAATCAATCTTTTGCCGACACCCTGCGCGCGCTCAATGCCGAACAAGCCGAAGCAGTGCGCCACATTGAGGGTCCCGTGCTTGTGGTAGCGGGTCCCGGAACGGGTAAAACACATATTTTATCCGCTCGGATTGGGCAAATATTGACTCAAACGGACACTGCCCCTTACAACGTTCTCTGCCTCACGTTTACGGACGCCGGTGTGCAAGCGATGCGTGAACGGCTCTTGACATTAATAGGTCCAGAAGCGCATAAAGTGCATATTTTTACTTTCCACTCCTTTTGTAACAAAGTTATTCAAGACAATCTCGACCTTTTTGCTCGGCAGGATTTGGCTTTGCTCGACGACCTCGAACGGCAGGAAATGATTCGTGAAATCATTGATGAACTCCCACACGACCACCCTCTGAAACATGGGCGCGGCAGCGATATTTATTTTTATGAAAAACACCTTGCCGACCTTTTCAAAATTATGAAAACAGAAGCCTGGACAGTGGATTTTGTAGAGAAAAATATTCAAAATTATGTAGAAAGCCTATCCAATCGGGCAGAATACACCTATCAAAATACCCGAAAAGGGCTTTGGCAAAAAGGTGATTTGAAGACGCAAAAGCTTGAAGAAGAGCAGGAAAAAATGAAGCGACTGCAATCAGCCGTGAAATTATACCCGATTTTTGAGAAAATACTGAGGGGGCATCGCCGCTACGATTTTGATGATATGATACTCTGGGTGATTGATGCTTTTGAGAAATTTCAATTTCTTTTGCGCAACTATCAAGAGCAATATCTTTATTTTTTGGTGGACGAATATCAAGACACCAACGGCTCACAAAATAAAATTTTGTCGCAACTCATTAGCTTCTGGAATAACCCCAATATTTTTATTGTCGGCGATGACGATCAAGCGATTTATGAGTTTCAAGGGGCTCGCTTAAAAAGCCTTGTAGATTTTTATCATCAATATCAAAATAATATAAAAGTTATTTTATTAAAAGAGAATTATCGCTCAACACAAAATGTTTTAAATATTTCAAAACGACTGATTGATTTAAATAACTTGCGGATAATCAATCAGTTACATAATTTAAAAATTGAAAAACGACTCACTGCAAAGGGTGATTTTGCTGAATCGAAGGTATTGCCTTCGGTGGTTGAATACCCTAATCGCTTGCATGAAATAGCAGATATTGTACATCAATTAGAGACTTTAAATGCCAATAATATACCCCTCAGTAACGTAGCGGTTATTTACGCCCGCCATCGCGAAGTGGAAAATATAATTTGGTTGCTGGATAAAAAAGGTATTCCTTACCAAACCAAACGCCGTATTAATATCCTCGATACGCCTATTATTCAAAACCTCCGCTTGATTTTAGAGTATATTTCAAAAGAGAATGAAAAGCCTTTTACGGCTGATTATTTATTGTTTAAAATATTGAATATCAATTACTTAAACGTTGCACAAAATGATATTTTAAAATTGGCGGTTTATATCAATCAAGAAAATGCCAAACAAAATTTGGTAACTAAAAATTTAGATGATGACAGTGTTTTTCAAGATATGAAAAAGTCATGGCGCAATACGCTGTCCAATACGCCAAAACTTAAATTTAAAGATGTTAAGGCTTTAAAAAATACAAGTATTTCTTTAGAAAAATGGATTAAAAATGCTCAAAACCAGTCAGTTTTAACATTAATAGAGCAAATCATCAATCAAAGTGGCTTGCTGAGTTGGGCTACAAATTCGCCCAATAAAATTTGGAATCTCCAAATTTTGAACACTTTTTTTGAATTTATAAAATCTGAAACGGAGAAAAAACAGCGACTGAGTTTGAACAATCTCTTAAAAACTTTAGAGATTTTAGATAAAAATAGAATTGCCATTCAACTCATTCAAAACATTGATAATGTTGAAAGTCCATCGCGGACGCAAGGCAGAGTTGTGCTGACAACAGCTCATTCAGCCAAAGGCTTAGAATTTGACCATGTTTTTTTGATGGATACCGTCGAATCCGAATGGGAAAACAGCCGCTCAGGCAACAATAATCGCTTCAAATTACCCGATACGCTCACTTATACGACTGAAGAAAATGCCGTTGAAGCCCGCCGCCGCTTGTTTTATGTAGCCATGACACGGGCAAAAGAGCATCTTCAAATCTCTTATTCCAAGACCGATGAAAAAAATAAACCCCTCAGTAAAAGCCAATTTGTAGATGAAATTTTGATACCGACCGACGCTGAAAACGCCTCTGTTTCTTTTGAAAAAAGAGAAGTCGAAGGCAGCATTTTAATAGAAAATCAAATTGCTGTTTTGACAGAAAGCGAAGACATTAATACACAACTCATTGAAAATGAATGGGTTGCATCAGTTTTGAAAGATTTTAGATTAAGCGTATCGGCACTTCACGCCTATTTAACTTGTCCTTTAAGTTTTTATTTTGAATATATTTTAAAAGTACCCACCGCATCGAGCGAAGCCTCACGTTATGGCTCAGCGATGCATTATGCGTTGCGAAAACTTTTCGGCGAAATGCTGCGCTCTAAGGAAAAGGAAAAGCAATTCCCGAGTGTGGATGAATTTATCCGCTATTTTGAAATTGATTTAGCCCACCAACGAAGCCATTATTCAGAGCGTGATTTTGCAAGGCGATTAGCCACGGGTAGGGATAATTTACGCCGTTTTTATGAACAAAATATGGGCAAATGGTCGAAAAATGTGCTGATTGAGAAGCAATATTTATCGGAAAGTGATGGTGTACCTTTGAAAGGCGTGATTGATAAAATTGAATTTTTGGACGATGGCAGCGCGCATATTGTAGATTATAAAACGGGCAAATTTGACTCAACGCGCTTGAATCGCCCTACGCCGAAAAATCAGAATGGTGGTGGTTATTGGCGGCAATTGGTTTTTTATAAAATACTCTATGAAAATTATCGCTCCAATCTGGTGCGAGTGAAATCAGGCGAAATAAGCTATTTAGAACCCGATGCAAAGGGCATTTTTAAAACAAAAAATGTTGACATAACGTCAAAAGATGTCGAAATACTGAGGGGGTTGATGGTGACGAGCTGGGGTAAAATTCAGAATCAAGAATTTACAGGTTGTGGAAAAAAGGACTGCGTGTGGTGCCGATTTATAAAAAACAATCAAACCGTTGATTCGTTTGCCAATATTGAGACTGAGTATTTGGATGATTGAAAATCAATTGTTTATGCGAATTATGGGTTATCCGAAGGATTCCTAAGGATAAATAATCACGGAGTGATTGAATATGAATAACCGTTAGGGCAAATCACTCACTTTTACCCTCCGATTTCATCGAAGGTTATTCACATTCAATCACTCCGTGATTTCGACTCATTATTCGTATATTATAGGGCATAATTGTCGGCGTCATTTGAAGTGACACCGACAATATAAATTTTGAGATATATAAAATAAAATTTTTTGTTTATTTATTTTTATTTTTGAAACAAAAAATATAAATTTGCTTTCAGATTGAAATATGAATTTTGAGAAAGAAACCTTTTTTAGAGAGACGTTATTGGAGTGGTTTTCTACCAATCATCGTC
>JAYUUR010000317.1:0-4000 GCA_043754475.1 Saprospiraceae bacterium
TATCTCTACAAATATTAAGGTGCGCTGCACCTGCAAAAAAAGTAGCGTTTATTTATATCATAGCCTCTCGCACCTCTTCAAGTAATTTAGCTACCTTCACTTTTGGATCGCCTTTGCCAAGCGTTTCTATTGGCACATAACCGCGATAACCCGATTTTTTAATGATTTTGAAAAGCTTTTTTAAATCAGTTTTTTCTTCAATGCCATTGACAAAAATGTTTTCTTTTACTTGCCAATTCACGGCATATTTAATCGTTTGTGCTATCTGCTGATAAGGGTCTCCTTTACGATAGCTGCCCGTGTCCAATATCAATCCGAACCATTCCATATTCACCATTTCAATGATTTTGATGGCTTCGTCTGCTGTTTTAATAAAATCATTGTGATTCTGAATGGCTACTATGACACCGTGTTTTTGACCGTATTCTACGCATTCTTTGATGTCTTTTACCATCCATGCTGCAATAGTATCCCATGAATATTCTTTTGGATTCATAACACCTGCAAAAATTCTGATGACCGGTGCACCCAATTTAGAAGCAACTTCAATCCAATTTTTAATTAATTGTACATCTTCTTTTCGTTTATTTGCATCGGCATTGGAAAAATCATTGCGAACACCTGTTCCGCTAATAGATACGCCCACCAAATGTGCTTTCCGCTTGATATGATAAATGTATTCATCGGTTGGTACTTGCGGATAATTGGGAAAATAGTATCCCGTCAAGTCGACCCCGTCAAAATTATGTTCTGCACAAAAATCTAATAAATCATCCAAGTTCATGGTCTTAGCCATCAACGGATCGTTGAAAGAGTAGGCATTCAAACTGGTTTTTAAGTATCCTTTTTTAGGCTTTTCATAAATTGTTAAGTTGCTAATAGTACCGACGGTAGTGAGTGCAGGCGTGAGCATAAGCGATTTGATAAAATTCCTTCTGGCTGTTTGGTTTTTCATGATGTTTAGTTTTTTAATTTTTATCACACATCACAAAGTAAGTGGAAAAAACAAAATAAAGGAAAATGTTTCAATTTTTTTTATAAATTGGAAGTGGTGAGAAGAATAACCGTGAAATTGGTTTAGGCAACATCTGCATACTAAGTCGCAAGTATAATTAGGTTTACTGAAATATCTGCAAAAATCGTTGGATATTAACGAAAGATACTTTTTTTTTATGACCTTCGGAGCGATAAATCGGTTTTACATAAAAAGATTAACTCATGAAAAGAAAAACATTTTTAAAAACATCCTCCGTCTTGGTAGCAGGCGGCTTATTATCTCCTCTTTTATCATGTAAAAAACAACCTAAAGTGGTGCGTAAAAATTGGGCGGGCAACTATGAATATAAAGCTGAAAACCTTTATAGCCCTAAAACAGTAGAGGAAGTACAAGCCCTCGTCAAGAAATTGGATAAGCAAAAAGCATTGGGTTCATGCCATTGTTTCAATAATATTGCTGATAGTCCAATGAATCAAATCTCTTCGCAAAACCTCAATAAAGTCATTTCGATTGATGAAAAAGCGAACACTATCACGGTAGAAGCCGGTGCAAGATATGGTCAATTCGCTCCGCAATTGGATGAAAAAGGCTTCGCTTTGCACAATTTGGCTTCATTACCGCATATTTCAGTAGCGGGTGCCTGTTCTACGGCGACACATGGTTCGGGCGTCAAAAATGGCAATTTGGCAACAGCCGTTCGGGGTTTAGAATTCGTCGCAGCCAATGGTGATGTCGTTAATTTGAGCCGCGATAAAGACGGTGAAACTTTCAATGGGGCAGTGGTTGGCTTGGGTGCTTTGGGCATTATAACGAAAGTGACTTTGGATATTCAAAAGACCTATCAAGTGCGGCAGGATTTATTCCAAGACTTACCGTTGCAATCTTTAAAAGACCATTTTGATGAGATTTTGTCAAGTGGATATAGCGTCAGCCTTTTTACAGATTGGCAAAATCAAAACATCAGTCAAGTATGGGTCAAACGCCGAGTTGAAGCAGACACCAAACCGATGAATGCTGATTTTTATGGTGCTAAAGCCGCTACCAAAAACCTCCATCCCATTACTAAACTTTCAGCAGAAAATTGTACGGAACAAATGGGCGTTGCAGGAGCTTGGTATGAACGGTTACCACATTTCAAAATGGGTTTCACGCCGAGTAGCGGTGAGGAATTACAAACGGAATATTTTATCCCGCGTGAGAATGCCCTTGATGCCATATTAGCTCTTGAAAAGAAAGGCAGTCTGATATTTCCACAATTAATGATAACCGAAATTCGCACCATTGCTGCCGACAACTATTGGATGAGCCCTTGCTACAAGCAGGATTGTGTGGCTATTCACTTCACTTGGAAACAAAATCCGGCAGAAGTGAGTTTGATATTGCCCGTTTTGGAAGCTGAATTAACACCATTCAAAGCACGTCCGCATTGGGGCAAGGTGTTCACTATGTCGCCTTTAGTCATACATGAGCGCTATGAAAAATTGCCCGATTTCTTACAATTGATTAAAAATTATGATCCGCAAGGCAAGTTTCGCAATGCGTATTTAGATTTGAATATTTATCTTGCTTAGTCACACTTTAGAATTTTTTTTGCTTATTTACATGTTGGATATTTTCTATTACACATAGTTCACATAGGACACATAGAAAAACAATGTGTCCTATGTGAACTATGTGTAATAGAAAAACCTTAAACATTCAAATGCCTTTCATTGTCTAATACTTAAGATAAAACAAAATGTATTATAAAGAAATTATAAAACATTTGGGCGCTTTTAATAAATCTTTGTATGTACTTTTGCCTTTTCATAATTTAACTATTTAATCTTACATAATGAAATTATTAACCTACTGTTTTCTCATTTTTAGCTGCTACTCTTGCGCTGTCACTGCTCAAACGAAGAGGGAAATCAATCCCAATATTTGGGTCAGAGATGGCTATCAACTTTCAATAGTTGAAGCCGATATTAAAGACCCCCGTTTTATGCAATTGGACGATAAAGGCACTTTGTATGTCTCTTTGCCCGATAAAGGCATCATCAAATCTTGCATGGATAAAGATGGCGATGGCTATTATGAAACCATAGCCGATTTCGTCACTGGGCATCCAAAAGCGCATGGTATGCAATGGTATGAAGGTTGGTTGTGGTTCACCGAGTCGGGGGCTGTTTTCAAAGCCCGCGATACCAACGGCGATGGCAAAGCCGACGAAACAATCACTGTTTTGAAAGAAGGCACATTGCCAAAAGGTGGCGGGCATTGGTGGCGGTCTATTTTGTTGAATAAAGGTCGCCTTTATACGTCCATTGGTTGCTCAGGCAATATTGATGATGAAACCAATACTGAAAGACTCAAAATATGGTCGTTCAAATTAGATGGTACGGATAAAAAACTCTTCGCCAGTGGTTTAAGAAATACAGAAAAATTAGTGCTGCAACCCAACACCGATGAAATATGGGGCATGGATCATGGCAGTGACGATATGGGCAAATTTTTGGAACGCAAAAATAAAACGGAGGTTCGCCAACCCATCACTGATAACAATCCCCCTTGCGAAATGAACAATTATGTAGAAGGTGGTTTTTACGGACATCCTTACATCACTGGCAATAAAATGCCCCGTTACGAATACATGAATCGCCCTGATATAGTCGATTGGGCTGCTAAAACCATTGCCCCGGCTTGGGCTGTTGGCGCACACAATGCACCCAATGCCATGACCTTTTACGATGGCAATCAGTATCCATCGGCTATGAAAGGCGATGCATTTGTAGCCTATCACGGCTCTTGGAATCGGAGTGATCGGGCAGGCTATCGCATCACCCACGTATTGTTTGAAGAAGGCAAACCCTACGGCGAACAACGTTTTGTAGAGTTTTTGAACAAAGGAGAAATATATGGTCGCCCGGTAGATGTGATTGTAGCCAAAGACGGCTCGCTACTCATCTCTGATGATTGGGAACATAAAATTTATAAGTTGACTTATATCGGTAAAAAATAAAT
>JAYUUR010000318.1:0-12156 GCA_043754475.1 Saprospiraceae bacterium
TGAGCCGTTTAGTCAAAATAAAATCCGTTTTACCTGATAGTTTGCCCATACTTGGCAATTTAACGGTTTGTTCAAATGATACTTCTTCTTTCGGTGTGAGTGGCAATTCGAGCATTATTTCCTATTTATGGTCAGTGCCAGCAGGTGCAACTATCATAAATGGACAAGGCACTATGACCATACAAGTGGCTTGGGGAACAGCAACGGGCGGCAAAATTGCCGTTGAATTGACCAACGCTTGTCAATTGAAAAGACAAGTTTTGTCTGATAATATTGCCTTAAAAAATGCGGCTATTGACAAACCGACGATTGTAGGCAGCACTGATAATTGCCCTAATTCTAAATCAAATTACACTGTTACCGCTAATCCAAAATATACGCGTTATACTTGGACTGTTCCTTCTAATGGCATTTTATTGAGTGGACAAGGCACTAACTCCATTCAAGTGCAATGGGATAATAATATCGGCAATAGCAATATTTGCATAGAAGTTGAAAATGAATGCCGTTCAAAAACCACTGAATGTTTACCTGTTACGGTCAAAGCGGGCATTGATTCGCTTCAAATAACGGGTTCAAAAGAAGTTTGTAGCGGTGGAACGGCTATTTATACGGCTCAAAGAGACCCTGATGCGGTGTCTTACGTTTGGTCAGTTCCGATAGGTGCAACTATTATTTCAGGTCGTGGAACAAATATAATTAACGTGCAATTTGGTACAACAGGCGGTCGAATCCTTGTTTTGCCCATCGGTGGTTGCGCGGCTAATAGCAGCCAAATAAACATTGCTATCAAGCAAGCACCTAACTCGCCTGCAAACGTTACGGGTAAATCAACGGTTTGTCAAGGTGATGTTGAAAAATATACCGCCGCTCCGGTTGTGGGCATTAGACGATATAATTGGAATGTTCCTACGGGGGCAAGTATTATTGGCAATGATTCAATCAATGAAATTACAGTTAGATGGCTCTCAGGTACAGGCGGTTTGGTGCGCGTGAAAACGCAAAATGAGTGTGCGGAAAGTGCGGAAAAAAGCGTTTCGGTGGCTGTTTCAAATGTGCCTCAGCCCAATGCCGGAAAGGACGATTCCATCTGCGGAAAGCAATATATACTGAGGGGGGTAGCATCGGTAGGTGTTGGCACTTGGACAATCGTTGAAAAACCGAGCACCGCTACTTTAACTTTTACAGATGCTAAAAATCCTAAAAGTGCTATAACTGTTTCAAAATCAGGTAAATATGTATTAAAATTTGAAGAGATAAATAATACTTGCAGCGGTGCTGACAGTGTAGTCATTAACTTTAAAGAAAACCCTCAACTCACTTTAATTAATGACGATTGCAATTTAGAAGGTACTCAATATGTCTTAAAAGTCAATATCAATAATGGCATTGCACCTTTCACTTTCTCAGGTGGTTTGATAGGTACTATGCAAGGTAATAATTTTACATCAGCACCTATTGCCAATGGAGCATCCTATATTTTTACTGCAAAAGATGCCTTCGGCTGTTTGGCAGATACATTGAGAGGTAAAAAAACGTGCCCTTGCTACACTCAAGCGGCTATTTTAAAAGACAATGCTTTGAATCTTTGTTATGGTTTAACAGGTAAAACAGTAGTCATTAAAGCCTCAGTTTTGGATAGCGACGATGGTTTTGAATTTGTTTTACACCAAGGTTCTATCAACGGATTAGGCACTATTTTGCTCAGAAATAATACAGGCGAATTTGCATTCGATGCGTCAAAAATGCAGTATGGCAAAATGTATTTTATTCATCAAATAGCGGGCAATTTATCCAACGGTTCTATCAATCCGTCTGACCGTTGCTATGTGATTTCAAATGGTACGTCTATTATTTTTAAAGATAAAATAGTCGTCAATCTTAAAGGTGATACTTCTATTTGTAGCAATGCAACGGCTACTTTAGTTTTTAAAACCACTGATAAAGGTGTGTTTAATATTGCCTATAAAAATCAAAATCAGAATCAAATTTTCACTTCAAGCAATATTAAAAACAACAGTTTAATCAATGTAACCCCCTCAGTATCAAGCACTTATAGAATAACAGAAGCCACTGATGCGACGGGCTGCAAGGCTGAAATCATTGATTCTGTTCGTGTCAATCTTAGAGCTAAACCGACTGCTAATGCAGGTGTTGATAAAACAGTTTGCGTTTTCAATTCAAGTTTGGATGCTACCGTTTCAACACCTTTTACTGGCACTTGGAAAAGCCTTTCGGGCGCTCAAATTGGGGATTTGAAGAATCCGAAAACAGCCGTTCAGAATTTGGTCAATGGAAAAAATGTCTTTGTTTTTAGTGTAAAAGACAGTGTTTGTCCTGCATTTCAAGCATTGGACAGTGTCTCTATTTTCCTCCCGATATTGCCAAAAGCGGTGAATTTAGCGTTAGAAATGACTGCGGGGGATACTATTTCGGCGAAGGTTGTAGAGGAAGCACCCGCAGGAACATATTCAGTTACGCGTATAGACAATCCGGCAGAAGGGCGATTTGATTTATTCAGCAACGGACAATTTAATTATATTTCAAATCCAAATTTCGCAGGTGTCGTACGTTTCCGCGTGATGATATGCAGTGAGGCATGTACGCGCTTATGCGATACGGGAGAGGTGCGCATTTTGATAAGACCTAAAGTCGTCAAACCTCAAGACATTACAATTGAAGTACCCAATGCCATTACTCCGAATGAAGACGGTAAAAATGACGCGCTCGTGATTGATAATATTGAAAAATATCCTAAAAATGAATTGATTATTTTCAATCGGTGGGGCGATATTTTGTACAAAGCAAAGCCCTACGCCAACGATTGGAACGGTACAAACCAACAAGGGAAACCTTTACCCGAAGGCACTTATTACTATTTATTGAGATTAGACATCAATAATGGTAAAATACTGAGGGGGGATATGACGATTTTAAGGTAAAAGAGTAATTTCCGCTTTGGCTTTTTTGTCATTTAGCAGGAATCTCTTTTGAGCATTTCTGTATGTATTTATTCACAACATGGCAAAAAACTTAACAAAAAGAGATTCCTTCTGAATGACAAAAAAAAGCGTAAATGGCTGATAATCAGTTATTTACGCTTTTTTTATGTTAGAAAAATTTAAAACTGGTATCTCATACAGCCATTTCAACACTTTATAAAACGCTTTATACCATTCATACAGTGGCTATTTTTATTGAAAAAAAACGATTGATATTTGCATTGTAAAATTGATAAAAACCATTTGAAAACTTATGTTCGACCTTAATTTAAACTACAAACTACAATCACATGGGCTTGTTACTCAAACTGTAAAATAACACAAAACAACAAAACACCCCGTCGTTAGCTCGTTTTGAAATAAGAATTTAACGGTTTGTTAACCCCCTTTGATTCAACATCACCCCTCAGTACAAATGATACTGAGGGGTGTTTTTATGAAGTAGATTTTTATTTCAATCACATTTCAACCAGCCTGTAATACTCATTCGGGGCTGATGAGTAACCAAAACTTCATGTTCTAATTCACTGCTTTTGAAAAACACGCATTTACCATTCACGGGCGTGATTGTTTGCAAATGATTGGAGTGATAAACGCAGAGTTCGCCACCATCTTTTTCCTGCCAATCGGCATTCAAATACATAATCATGGAGTAAGCTCTGCTTTTATTATTGCGGAATTGATCGAGGTGTTTTTTGTAAAAACTACCTTTTTCGTAGAGTGTATAATGAAATTCATAGCCCGTGATGCCCGTATAGCAAGTACTATTGAGGTAGAGGACAAAGCTATCCATCAGTTCAAAAAATTTAATTTCGGAAGGGTTGTCATGTTGCCGATCGAGCCAATAGATTTTATCGCTGCGGATTAATTTATCATGCGTCACCTGCGTACTATTGCCAGTGCCTGCTGAGAGAAGTTGCTTGTCTGAATATAGAGCGATTAAATTTTCTTTCAGATGGGAAGCGAGGGATTCATTTAAAAAATTTTCAGCTAAACCGACCTTGTCCTCTATAAAACTGTTGATTAGGCAATCAAATATGCTTTGCAATATGTTTAAATTGACATCTAAAATGGCATAAAACCAATAGTTCTGTAAGGTAGCCATTTAAATTCATATGTGATTCAATAAACAAATCTCCGATGCCTTCGTATATTGAAATAACTGCTTGTGTAGTAACGATTTTTCTTTAATATTCTTAACATTTTAAAATTCAACGCATCATGAAAGCTATCAATAGAAATCAGGCAATGGAAATTTATAACAACCTGTCAGATTTAGCACATGCCTTGGCTGAATCATTTGGTTCAACAACCGAGACCTGCAACGACCCTATTTGTATCCGTTACAGAAAATTTAGCGGTGTCGATGAATTGCGCGAAGATGATTTACTGATTGTAGATGAAAACGAAACGCCCATGTTTTTTTTAGATGAATATCATATGGATAAATCAAAATTGACAGGCGGCATTATGAGTGTGCCTTCGGAAGGCTTTAAAGAAGTTTATCGGGTAGAAGGCGGCATCGTGGCTGAATATACGGACGGGGCGTTGGAACGGTATGAATTTATTCCCAAATTAGGCGTTTATTGTTTCCATTCGAGCAATAGAGTAGCATATCCTATCCCTTTGGTTCATAAAAATTGATAAAAAGCAAGCAGTTTACGAAATTGGTTTATGTGAAACTATGAACAATTAAAAATGAAATCAAAACTAAAATAACGAACTGAATGTTATAAGCTGATGAAATGTAAAGTTTCCATATCGTTCAATATTGTGTTGCTGCTTATTTTTACATTAGCAACTACAACTCCTGCATGGGCGTGTGGAAAAAACAGTCATAAAAAAGAAGCACAATATCATCAATCAAAATGCCCATCTAATTGCCAAAAAGAATGTTGTAAAAAATCTTGCGCTGATTCAAAAAATAAGAAAAAAAAATGTTGTGGAGGCGATTGCACTTGTTCAACTTCGATAACTGGGATAGCAGATTTGCCAAAACAATTTTCCATTGATAATTATCTAAAGAAACCTGTTTTTATCTCAAAAACCGTTTTTTCTTACAGAGAAATTAATTCTAAATCTACCATCCAAGACATTTGGCAACCGCCAATAACGCTCCTTTCTGTTTGACAGCCAGTTGTCTGTCCAGTTGTTTCAATGTCATTGAAACGGCTTAATTCCTTTTTTTTTAATTGTATAATAAATTCATAATCAAATGTTTATCAAAAGAAAAACATGGGGTGTGCTGTCGTTTGCGACATTGGCAACACTCGCAGCAGGGGTAATTGGTTGTATGAAAATGGACACTTCCACCAATACAACCGTTACTGAAAGCGGGTTTGATACCCCCCTCAGTATTCCTACATATTTAAGCTCTAAAAATCTTACTTTAGAAGCTAAAACCACTTCAACCACTATGTTGAAAGGCAAAACGACCAATAACGCTTTACTTTATAATGGTCTTCTGCCCGTAATAAAAGCTAATAAAGGCGATGTTGTGAATGTCAATTTGAAAAATAGTCTTGCCGAAGAAAGCAATATTCACTGGCATGGGATGCTCACCCCTGCGAATATGGACGGGCATCCAAAAGATGTTGCTGCCGCTGGTTCGAGCCGCAATTATTCATTTACTATCGGTCAACGAGCGGCAACGACTTGGTTTCACCCACATCCGCATATGAAAACAGCGAAGCAAGCATACATGGGTTTGGCAGGTATGTTTATCGTGAATGACCCACAAGAGGAAGCCTTGAATTTGCCTTCTGGTGACCTTGAAATTCCTTTGGTTTTGAGCGATAAACGCTTTAATTCTGATGCTTCGCTGAATTATAGACCGACGATGATGGATATTATGACGGGTTATTTCGGGGATAAAGTTTTAGTGAATAATAGTCAATCGCCGTTTTTGAATGTCAAAACGTGTTTTTATCGCTTTCGCATCGTCAATGGGTCGAACGCTCGGATTTATGATTTGGCTTTGTCGAATGGAGATAATTTTACGATTATTGGCAATGATGGTGGTTTATTGGAAAAACCGGTTGCGCTCTCCCAGGCGCTCATTTCGCCTGGAGAACGCTTGGATATTTTGATTGATTTTGGAAAAATGAGCGTTGGGTCGGAAGTGTTTCTTCAAAGTATAGCTAATAATATAACCAATCATGGCGCCTCCACTTTCAAAATGTTGAAATTTAAAGTGGCAACGCAAGAGGTTGAAAAATTTACAATACCACAAAATTTATCAACAATTACCCCCCTCAGTATCAGCGATTCAAAACGGACGCGTACCTTTGTTTTGCCCAACGGTCACATGGGCGGCGGCATGGGTATGGGCGCAGGAATGCACACCATCAATGGTAAAACCTATGACATCAACCGCATTGACGAAACCGTTGCGGCAGGGGAAACGGAAGTATGGGAAATAGATAATTCGCAGGGAGATGAGCCGCATCCGATGCACCTTCACGGGGTACAATTTCAAGTTTTAGAGAAAACAGGCAGCAATGTTCAGCCTTATGAAAAGGGTTGGAAAGATACTGTTTTAATTAAAAAAGGTGAAAAGGTAAAGGTAATTATGCGTTTTCCTAATGAAAAAGGTTTATTTTTAATGCACTGCCACAACCTTGAACATGAGGATGACGGCATGATGATGAACTTTGAAATCAAATAATTTTTTTTAAAATCAAAAATCATTTAACAATGAAAAACAGCTTTTTTATGGCTTTAGCATTTACGAGCTTTATCGCTTGTAATTCTGATGCCTCCAAACAAAATCAGAAAGAGGAAACTAAGGCTACAATGCCTGAAACGAATGCTGCTTTGAAAACGGATACAATGCCGCATGTTCATACTTACGTATGCCCGATGCATCCTGAAGTGACCAGCTTTAAGGAAGACCAAAAGTGCCCTCAATGCGGCATGGCACTCGTGCATAAAGATTAAATCGATGAAATACTGAGGGGTAAATTATATTCATTCAGTATCAAGGTATAAAATTTATTTTCAACTAATAAAAAGCAATTAAAAATGAAAAAGGTATTGATAATCAATATGTTATGTTTATTGGCTACGGCTATATTAGCTCAAGAGCCTGTTAAAAAAAGCCTTCCCAAAAGCTATGAAGCAGCTTTCACGCAGCAGTTTGCAGACAGTGAAATCCAAGTGGCTTATGCCCGCCCATTGGCTCGTGGGCGTAAGATATTCGGCGGATTGATACCGTTTGATACTCTTTGGCGGACGGGTGCAGGCGAATGCACAACCCTTAAATTCAAGGAAGAAGTGGTAGTCGGCGATAAAAAAATAGCTGCCGGTAAATTCTCACTTTTCACCATTCCGAGTGCGAACGAATGGACAATTATTCTCAATTCTGAAACCACGATGCACGGTACAAATGGCTACGATGCTCAAAAAGATGTTCACCGTTTCAAGGTAAAATCGGAAAAAACGGAGCGTTTTTATGAAGCTTTTACCATCGAAATCAATGATATTAATGCTAAAGGTGAAGCCTCATTGAACTTGATTTGGGAAAATACAATGGTGAAAATTCCTTTAAAACCCGCATTTGAAGTTTTAGCGGATAAAGCTGCACCTGTTGCTGCTCAAACGCCTACCGCAAAGACTGAAATGCCTAAAATGGAGAATCAAGCAGGGCACGATATGTCAAAAATGAAAAATACTGAGGGGGCTAAAACAGAAGCACCTAAAGCAGACAATCATGCAGGGCATGATATGTCAAAGATGAAAAATACTGAGGGGGCTAAAATGAATGAAAAACCTGCTGCCTCTGATTTAAAAGTCCAATTTGCACCTGTTTTATCAGCCTATTATGGTTTGAAAGATGCTTTAGTGGCTGATAATGCCGCATTAGCAGCGACGAATGCCAAGGCAATGAAATCAGCATTGAGTAAAATTGATACAAAAAGTTGGACAGCTAAAGACCGCAATATGTATGAGCCATTGGCTAAAAAATTGGAAACTGGAGCAGGAAGTATTGGCGATAATGCTGCTAAAATTGCTGAACAACGCAATCAGTTTGAAAGCCTTTCAACCAATCTTTTTTCAGTGACCAAAGCCTTGAAAGTGAATAGCGAACCAGCGTATTGGCAATTTTGCCCTATGGCGAATGATGGCAAAGGCGCGTATTGGTTGAGTAAGGAAAATAAGGTCAAAAATCCTTATTACGGTAAGTCAATGTTGACTTGCGGAAGCGTAAAAGAGACGTTGAAATAAAGTCAAAAATAGCGAATTTATAGACCTCTACTGAGGGGTCTATAAACTTTGTTTGGTGTGTTTTATGCAACTTTGATCATGAGAGTAAGTGATTTTTATCATTTATTACTTTTTAAAAAATGCCCAATCTTGCATTGTGAAAATTCATTCACAATTTTAAAATTTAATACAATGAACAAAGTAACTGTTATTATCTTATTCGTTATCGGGTTTGTAGGTCAAAGCATTTTCGCACAAGCCGTAGATTCCAAAGGTCGTGTCATTGATGCCAAAGGCAATGTGTATATTGATGGCACTAAATTAGGCACTGCCACAATGGATAGCATCGTGAAAAATGCCAACGGTAAGCCGATGGCTTTTCTTAAACCAGGCGGCATTTTGGTAAATGCTAAAGGCAAAACGCTTGGCAGAGTTGGGAAAGATGGCACAACATATTACAATGCAGATGGTGCTGTCCTTTATAAATTCAAAGAAAATACAGACTCAGAAACCTGTGATGTATTAGATGCTGATGGTAAAGTCATCGGCAATGTTCATAATAATTTCAAGCCAATGGCTTGTACGCTGCATTGTTATTCGAATAATATGGATGCAAAAACGCATCGAAAAAGAAAGAAAGGTAGCATTGCTTCGGTTGAAAACAGTACTGACCTCGTGTGTGATATGAAAGTGAATAAATCAGAGGCTTATACCTATAAATACAAAGACGTGAAATATTTTTTCGATTCAAAAGATTGCAAAGAGGCATTTAAAATGAATCCAGAAAAGTTTATTAAAAATTAAAATCTATAAGCCAAATATGGTTTGCACTTATCTTTAAAAGAAATCAAAAAATGACACATACATATCAACTGACAGGCATGACCTGTGGCGGCTGCGAAGCTTCTGTGAAAAGCAATTTATTGAAGCTACCAAATGTCACTTCCGTGGAAGTTTCAAAGGATACGCAATCCGCTACAATTACAATGGAAAAGCACATCGGGTTATCTGATTTGCAAAAAGCAATAGGCGGAACAGATAGTAAATATCAAATATCCGCCATACAACACAACGAAATAGGCGAACAAACAAAAAGTTGGTTCGATACTTACAAACCGATTTTATTGATTTTTGGCTACATCACTTTAATAACTGTTTTGATTCAAGCGGGCAAAAGTAATGTCGATTTTATGGAGTGGATGCGGCATTTTATGGCGGGTTTCTTTCTGGTTTTTTCTTTTTTCAAATTTTTGGATTTGAAAGGTTTTGCAGAAAGTTACGCGATGTATGATGTGGTTGCGAAGCGGATTCCGGCTTGGGGATACCTTTATCCATTTGTGGAGTTGGCTTTGGGCTTAGCGTTTTGTGCTAATTTTCAACCTTATTTGACGAATGTCGTTACGCTGATTATTATGTCGGTGAGCATTATTGGCGTTTTGCAAAGTGTTTTGAATAAAAAGACCATACAATGTGCTTGCTTGGGAGCAGTTTTTAATTTACCAATGAGCACAGTGACGATTATTGAAGATGCTTTAATGATAGCGATGAGTGGGGCAATGTTGTTTTTGATGAATTAATTATATCTGTTTCCAGTAAGTAGAGCATCTAATGTCTAACGTCTAATATTTCTAATGTCTATTAATGTGTGAATCATGTAACTTTTTTAAAGAGTTGTGTAACGTTTTTGAATAACAAATCACTCACTTTTGCATTGTGAAAATTCATTCACCGATTAAAAATTCAAAAAATGAAAAAAGTTAAAATTCTCTTATTCGCTGTTGCAGCGATGATGTCATTTACGCAATGCAACGATACGGCATCTGAAAGAAATTTGGAAAAAGCCGACTCACGCGGAAAAACCATTTCAGCATTGATGAACAACGACGCTTACATGAAAGAAGTTATGGATTCTATGAAGACCAAACATGGTGGCGATATGGCGATGTCAAAAGATATGCCCATGAATGAGGACATGATGAACAAAATGATGGAGATGTGCAAAACGAATCCGACTATGGGCAAAATGATGATGGACAAAACGATGGCGATGTGCGATGCCGACTCTTCAATGTGCAAAATGATGATGACTTCGATGAAAAATCACCCCAATGTGATGAAGGCGATGGAGGGCGACATGAAAGGTATGAAGATGGACAAAAAGAAGTAATTTTTTGAGCGGGTTTATCGCATTGAAAGTTGGTTTGTAAATTTTAAGAAATGCTTTTTCAGACCGTGCCAATTTTGAGACTCAATCAGTTTTTTATCAAAAAGTTGACTGCCGATGCCAAATCCGTTGGCTCCGGCTTTGAAAAAATCCAACATATTGTCTAAGCTAACGCCGCCTGTGGGTAATAATTTCAAGTGATTCATGGGGGCTTTCAACTCTTTGATGTAGTCAGAACCGAGTTGCGTGGCGGGAAATATTTTAACCATACTGGCACCGAGTGCAGAAGCGGTGTAAATCTCAGTAGGCGTAAAAGCACCTGAAAAAATAGGGATTCCTTTTTTTACACAAGCCTTAATGACTTTTTTATCGGTAATGGGTGTAACAATAAATTGTGCACCCGCACGCAAAGCACGTTTCAAATCTTTTTTATCACAGACTGTACCCGCGCCAATATTTAAACCTTGCTGCTCATTTTCAATAGCATACTGGATAATATTTTCAGCATCGGGCGTATTCATGGTGATTTCTATAGTTGTCAATCCCGCTTCTCGATAAATCGGGAGAATTTGAACCACATCTTCAAAAGAGACGTTTCTGATGATGCCGACTATGGGTGCTTTCTCAAATAAAGCCCATGAAAATGGTGTTGATTTCATATTTTCAAAATTTTCATTTGCCCAACGACAACAGATTTATCAATTATTTCAGAAGGAACGGTAATTGTTCGCTCTGATAAATTCAATACTTCTATAGCTGTTTTATAAAATTCAAATAAATTATTGCCACTGCATAAAACCAATTGGCGATTAGATTCAGTTAATAGTTGTTTTAATTCTGAACCGATTAAAAGTCCACTTAAATAGTAAGCATTTTCTTTTTTATTTAATTTTTGAAAAAGTTGATTGCTTCTTACTTTAAAAAGACTGTTGAGTATGTCTGATGAATTGGCTTCCAGTACACCTATTTTGAAAGCTGCCATTTCAATATTTGAAAAATCGTTTAATGAATTAATATCAATAGAATCTTTTAAAATGCTGTGATTTGCAAGGATATTGAATATTTCACCCGTCATATAAGTGTGAAAATTCACTAAATGGTTGTTTTCAAGGTAAAGATGTTTTGAATGAGTGCCGGGCAGTATGAAAATATAAGGCTGATTTGGGGATAAATGCAATAAATCAATTAATCCAATCAATTGGGTTTCTTCTCCCCGCATCACATCATCAGCACTTCGGACACCTGATATAAGCATTATTTTATGAGAAAAAAACGCATCAGCTTCTATCAATTGAGTGTTTGCTTGGCTGCCATCTACATTAAAAGGCAAAGTGGCGTAAGGCAATTCGACCATACCAATTGAAGAAGAAGCCATGCCTGAAATAATGATGTCTAAACCTTCTAATGGCATATTCGACTGGCTTGTTAAAACCGCCATTTGTTGCTTTAATTTATCTTTAAAAAAAATTTGCTTCTCTTGTGCGGGTGTGCCTATCGCTTTCCATGCTTCATAAGTGCGTGCAACGCCTTCAAGAGAAATACATTCGCTTATCACTTTATAGTCTATGGTATCAATTAAACGCAATCGGAATGTCGTAGTTCCCCAATCACAACTGATTAGATATTTGTTCATCATCTTAATTTATTCAAGCTCAAATTTAAAAAACATTAAATCAACTGAAAACTCCGAAGATTTTTTAAAGCCATAGCAAAAGGGTTAAAACAGGTATTTTTGCAAGGAAAACACATGAAATGCTAATTGAAAAATCCTGTAGTGACCCAATA
>JAYUUR010000319.1:0-12148 GCA_043754475.1 Saprospiraceae bacterium
TTTTCTTTTTGGAGGACTTTATTGATAGGTATTTTACGGGCATCTGCCATAGAATCGCCATAATCAGGGTGTGGAATACCATAAAATTGGTTGCCTTGAATAAATTGATGCAGATGACAATTGAACCAACCCATTGCCCCTTGAATGGTGCAGTGCACTAAATATAGGCTCGTCAAATCTATGACATGGATTTCTCGCCAAATAGGTGGTTTGTTGATATATTCTATTTGAATGCGGAGTTGATAGATGTTTTTCATTGTAGTATACTTTTTTACAAAAGTAATGAAAATGCTTATAAAGATGCATTTAAATCAGCAATTGCTCAAAGGATATAGTATATTTGCGCCTTCAAAAAATAAAAATAGCACAGTGCTTGAAGTAATATATAAAAATTAAACCCGAATATTCATGAAGAGAGTTTTAGTTACTGGCGCAGCCGGATTTTTAGGTTCGCATCTTTGCGACCGTTTTATAGCAGAAGGTTACCACGTAATCGGGATGGATAATCTCATTACGGGGGATTTAGCTAACATCGAGCATTTGATGCCCTTACAGCGTTTTGAGTTTTATAACCATGATGTGTCAAAATTTGTGCATGTGCCAGGGGATTTACACTATATCATGCATTTTGCATCGCCTGCCAGCCCTATTGATTACCTTCAAATGCCTATTCAAACCCTTAAAGTAGGGTCTTTAGGTACGCATAATTTGTTGGGTTTGGCAAGAGTAAAAGGCTCTCGTTTTATGATTGCTTCCACATCGGAGGTCTATGGCGATCCTCTCGTACATCCTCAAACGGAAGAATATTGGGGCAATGTGAATCCGATTGGTCCGCGAGGCGTTTACGACGAAGCCAAGCGTTTTCAAGAGGCAATCACGATGGCATATCACAGGTATCACGGTTTGGAAACGCGCATAGTTCGTATTTTTAATACTTATGGTCCGCGTATGCGCGTCAATGATGGGCGGGTGTTGCCAGCATTTTTCTCTCAAGCCATCAGGGGCGAAGGGTTGACTGTATTTGGCGACGGCATGCAAACGCGTTCATTCTGTTATGTAGATGATTTGGTAGAAGGTATTTATCGTTTGCTTTTAAGCGATTATGCCAATCCTGTGAATATCGGCAATCCGAGTGAAATCACGATGATGCAATTTGCTAAAGAAATTATGGATTTGGTTGATAATCCAAAAGCACACATTGATTATCGCCCACTACCCGTTGATGACCCTAAACAGCGCAAGCCGGATATTACAAAAGCTCGTGATATATTGGGTTGGGAGCCTAAGTTTGACCGTGAAAAAGGTTTGGCTTTGACTTATGAATATTTCAAAAAAATTGTAAAAAGAGATTAGCCGAGTTGCGCTTTTTAGAAAAGTATTATAAAAAATGGCACATAAAAGAACAATTCTCATAACTGGCGGTGCTGGTTTTATCGGCTCACACGTTGTCCGCCGCTTTGTCAATGCGTACCCAGATTATGATATCATCAACCTTGATGCTTTGACGTATGCTGGCAATCTCGAAAATCTTCGTGATATTGAAAATGCGCCCAACTACAGTTTTGTAAAGGGTGATATTACCGACGAGGCATTTATCAATGATTTGTTTAAAGAAAATAAATTTGACGGCGTTATTCATTTAGCCGCCGAAAGTCATGTTGACCGCTCTATCAGCGACCCGATGGCTTTTATCAAAACGAATATCATCGGTACAGTGAATTTGCTCAATGCTGCTAAAGAATCGTGGAAAAATGCTCCTGTCATTGCGAGTGATAACGCGGCAACCGTGGGGTATCGCTTTTACCATGTTTCTACTGATGAAGTCTATGGCAGCTTGGGCGATGAAGGGTTTTTTACTGAAGAAACGGCTTATGACCCGCGCTCACCCTATTCAGCATCGAAGGCAAGCAGCGACCATTTGGTGAGAGCATATTTTCATACTTACCATTTGCCAGTGGTAATTTCTAATTGCTCCAATAATTATGGACCCAATCATTTTCCTGAAAAACTTATTCCGCTTATCATCAATAATATTTTAAACAATAAACCACTACCGATTTATGGGGATGGCAAATATACCCGGGATTGGCTTTGGGTGAAAGATCATGCGGCGGCTATTGATACCATTTTTCATAAAGGAAAAACAGGTGATACATATAATATAGGTGGCAACAACGAGTGGAAAAATCTTGACCTCGTAGAAAAACTCTGCGACATTATGGACGAAAAACTCGGACGCCCCGCAGGAACAGCAAAGCAGTTGATAACCTTTGTAAAAGATAGACCAGGTCACGATAGACGCTATGCTATTGATGCATCCAAGTTGACGAACGAACTCGGCTGGACCCCCTCAGTAAAATTTGAAGAAGGCTTCAAAATGACGGTGGAATGGTATCTGGCAAATAAAACTTGGGTAAATAATGTGACTTCGGGTGAATATCAACGTTTTTATAAGCAACAATACGCTTAATAGTCGCTTTATAGAATTATATTTTTAATTGAAATACCTTCTCTTACAATTTTTTTGAAAAACATATAAAATACCTTTTTAATAATCATGAGAAAAATACTCCTATTTTTCACACTATTTTTTATTGTTTCACTCCACTCTGTCATAGCCCAAACAAGTGGGATAGACCGAATCTTTATTGCCTCCGAATTATCGAAAAGAGGTCTGACGGAGGAAGAAGTTCGCGAAAAACTCCAATCAAAAGGCATTGATATTGATAAGCTCAAGCCTGAAGATTTGCCAAAAATGCGTAAGCAAATTGAAGATGCTATCAATGAACTTGAACAGGAAAAAGCTCAAAAACAGCAGAAACCCCAAGCTTCGATGAGAGATACAAATCCTTCACAGCGTCAAAAATCAGGTGTTGAGGAACAACTGAGTAGCGAAGCAAAACAATTGAGTAAAGGAAAAGCAGAAGAAATAAAAGAATCAATAGCAGGTGGTGCAACTGCAGAAGAAGCCATCTCTAAGGCTTTATTGTCCAATTTGAAAGATTCTGCGGTGAATATTCCAGCTTATGTATATGGTCAAAATCTTTTTAGAGATAAAAATTTGGGTTATTTCCTTGATAAATCTTTTAAAGCCCCTGATACTTATATACTCAATGTAGGTGATAAACTGACGGTAAGTATTTCTAACCCACGTGTTTTTTACAATCAGAGTTTTGAAATTGATAAAGAAGGTTATCTGAAATTGGATAATATGCCGCGTACCAATATAAAAGGCATGACCGTAGAGCGAGCACGTAAAGTGTTAGCAAGCAATTTTTCACGTTTTTATTCATTTGCTCAAGAAGATTTTCAAATAACTGTGACGGCAGCAAGGATTGTTACTATCAATATCACGGGCGATGTCTTCAATCCGGGCACTCATACGCTTTCAGCAGGTAACTCTGCTTTTAATGCTCTCGCCGCGGTAGGTGGTCCCACCAATATCGGTAGTGTTCGTAATATTCAGTTATTTCATACCAGCACGGGTGGTAAAGTGCGCTTGGATGTTTATGCGTTTTTATTTAATCCGGGCTCTACAAAAGATTTGTATTTATATGAAAATGATTTCATTTATGTGCCGCCAATTGGAAGAGTAGCTTCTATTGAAGGCGCAGTTGTTCGACCTTTTAAATATGAGTTGATTGATGGAGAAAATCTAATGAAACTTATAGAATATGCGGGTGGTTTAACCGATAACGCTTATCAATCGACTATTCAGATTAAAAGATATGTTGATGATAAAGAAAAGTATATAGATGTTAATTATAAAGATTTAAAAAACCGAGGAGGTGATTTTACACTCTTGAAAGGTGATGCCGTTATCATTAGAAAAATTCCTGAAAATAGAGAAAATTATGCTACTGTAAGTTGTGCAGTTGATTTGCCTGGTAACTATGAACTTACTGAGGGGATGCGTGTGAGTGACCTCATTAAGAAGTCAGTGATTAAAAAAGAAGCCCGAACAGATGTCGCCTATCTTCAAAGACTGAATCCAGATAAAACCATTCAATTGAAAATCATTAATATTAATGAGATTTTGTCTAATACGACCTCTCCAGCTAACTTTCTTTTGCAAAGCAGAGATTCATTAGCCATTTTTAAACAAGAAATATTTTCCAATAAAGATATTATCAAAGTAGGCGGTGCAGTGAGAACTCAAGTATATTACCCTTATGATGTGAGTAAAACCATTCGAGTCAATGATGCAGTTAACCTTTCTGGAGGTTTGTTAAATACAGCTACTGATTTTGCATATATCGTTAGAAAAGATACGACCAATAGAAAAGAAATAGAATATCTAAAAATAAATGTTAGAAATGCTATCTCAAAACCCAATTCATCGGATAATATTATATTAATGCCTAACGACTCTCTTCACATTTTATCTAAAGAAGATTTTGTGGACGAAGGGTATATTAAAGTGTCAGGTTCAGTCAGAAGCCCAGGTGAATTCAAGTTTGCCAAATCTTTGACGCTTTCAGATGCTCTTGTGATGGCTAACGGTTTGAAATTAGAAGCCGCTATGAACAAAGTGGATATTTTCAGAATCATTATGAATGATAATCAACCCTTGAAAACGGTGGTAGCCACCATTGAAGTAGATAAAGATTTGAACATAATCGATAGTAAATTTAAAGATTTCCAACTTCAGCCGTATGATCAAATTTTTGTCAGAACCATTCCTAAATTCAGCCTTCAAAAATATGTTACAGTCACAGGAGAAGTCGCTTACCCTGGGGAATACGCTTTGATTGAAGAAAATGAAAAACTGTCGAGTATCATTAGCCGAGCAGGAGGATTGAATACGGAGGCTTTTCCATTGGGTACTACACTATATCGTACAGAGGAGAATATCGGTTTTATCATAATTAATATGGATGAAATCAATAAAAACCCTAATTCTAATAGCAATATTGTTTTGAAAGAAAGTGATATTATCGATATTCCTAAAACAAAAGATATTGTTTCTATTAAAGGAGCAACACGGGCAAGTGAAATTTACTTAAGCAAAATATTGACAAATGGTACGGTCAATGTTGCTTTTGATGGAGAAAGAAGTGCGTGGTATTATATCGATAAATATGCCGCAGGGCTTAATAAAGATGGGCGCAAAAAATTGATAGTTATAGAACAACCCAATGGTGCAATTAATAGGACTAAAAATTTCTTCTTCTTTAAGGTCTATCCTAAAGTGCAAAAAGGCAGTATTATTTCAGTAGGTTATGCTGAAAAGAAAGCTGAAAAAGAAAAAACGCCTAAAGAAAAAACGGATTGGGGTAAAATATTATCTGATACAATAGCTCAAACTGTAGCACTTTTATCATTTATTCTTCTTATTGAAAGGCTTTAAGAATGGTAGAATGTGCTTTTAAAAAAAGTAAGTAACTTTTTTAAATTAGCGTCTAAATTTTTTTAACTTTTTTAGATTGTTTTGGGAAATTTATTTTTATATTTACAGCATAAGGTCACTTTAACGGCATTCATCAAAAAGGGGTGATGAATGTTATTTACAAACATTTTTTCAAATTTTATTTAGCTATGGTAATTCTATACATCATTGCCTTGGCTTTCACAGCAGGAGCTCTATTCAATGCTCTGTCAGCCACATCTCAGAGAAGCAAACGCTATTTTTGAACAAACGAGCCAACGCGCGCCCAAGGGTCTTCTCTCTAACAGTCGTCCCCGAGTGAATTTAAATATACCTTAAATATATTTTAAATACTTTCGGGGATGATTGTTCTTAACTTTCTCGCCTTTCTTTTGTTACTTACAAATATGAGTAAAGTACTGTTAAAACGTCAAGCAGAAGCGATATTGCCCACGGATTGGGGCAAATTTTGCGTTATAGCCTATGCCCGCAGGAATGATGACCCACTGCCACATCTTGCGTTGGTTCACGAAAATTTTGATGCTAATAGTCCGCCTATTCTACTCCGAATACATTCTGAGTGTATGACTGGCGATGTCTTTCATTCCCTTCGGTGCGACTGTGGAGAACAGTTGGATTTTGCCATGAGTCAAGCTGCTGAAATGGGAGGTGTAGTTATATACTTGCGACAAGAAGGGCGTGGTATTGGATTAATCAACAAATTGAAAGCTTATCAACTTCAAGATAAAGGCTACAACACTGCTGAAGCAAATCTTCATCTTGGCTTTGAAGCCGATGAGCGTATTTATGACGATGCTATCACTATTATCAAGGATTTAAATATTTCTAAAATCAATATTCTCACCAATAATCCATTGAAAATTAAGGCTTTAGAAGATTCTGGAATAGAAGTTATCAAACGGCTACCTATCATTATTGAACCGAAAGTTGAGAACGAATTTTATCTACATACTAAGCGTGACCTAATGGGGCATCTTTTACATTTATAACTACTTTTCATTACCCCCTCAGTATTTCTTCCGAAAGAATACCTTTGGCAAAGAAAATATCTACAAGTAAAAGCATTTTTTTTAGTAATTTTCTGAAAACACTACGTTTTTATATGGAAAAGTATATCTTTGCGCTCGTTTTGGAATAACCTACTGTTGGCTTGCCAATTAAATAGGTATTTTTTTAATCAAATTCATAATATTTCAAATGTCTGTTAAAATTAGATTACAGAGACACGGTCGTAAAAAAGCACCGTTTTATCACATTGTTATCGCCGATAGCCGCGCTCCGCGTGATGGCAAGTTCATCGAAAAAATCGGTACTTATAACCCGATGACAAAACCAGCTACTATTGATGTTGATCGCGACAAAGCATTCGATTGGCTTCAAAAAGGTGCTCAACCTACGGATACTGTTCGCGCTATCCTCCGTTTCAAAGGCGTTATGTATCGTAAGCATTTGACTCGTGGTGTTGCAAAAGGCTCATTGAGCGAAGAGCAAGCGATGGAAAAATACAATACTTGGATTGATGCCAAAGAAAAGAATGTTTCTGATAAAGTAGCTCAAACTGCAGCCGAGAAAAAAACGCTTGTAGAGTTGAATTTTGGCAAACCAAAAGCTAAGCCTGTGCCTGTAGTAGTAGCAGAGCCAGTTGTTGAAGAGGTTGCTGCACCCGTTGCAGAAGCGGTAGTAGCAGAACCAGTTATTGAAGAAGTTGTAGCACCTGTTGCAGAAGCGGTAGTAGCAGAACCAGTTGTTGAGGAAACTGTAGAAGCGGTAGTGGCAGAACCAGTTATTGAAGAAGTTGCAGCACCTGTTGCAGAAGAAATAGCTGAAGAAACAACACCTGAAAATGTCATTGCGAAGGATGAAGCAACCAAGGGGGGCGAAGAAGAAACACCTGTAGTTGCATAAATTTTATAATTCATTGATTTACATTTGTTTTTGTAACAAAAATATTTTTAATTTGTAAGCAAATTTGTAATCACTCGGGTGGTTGCCCTGGAGGGGCTAAATATCGGTAGTAAATTTAATTGTTAAAAAATATAATTTTTCATTCTCAAACCTGATGGAGCCGATTGTCGTTCCATCAGGTTTGTATTTAAAATACCAAAAGCCATGCTGGACTTAAGCGAAAAATACTTAGCCAAACTGCAGCCTATTGCGGAAGATATTCAAAATTCCGATCTCTTGGCTCAATACATGGAGACTGAAGAGGAGGCTGAATACAAAGCCCTTTGCGATGCTTATGAATCGAAAATTGCTAAAATCCATACGGAGGTAGCTGCTAACGACCCTTTGGAGCTCATTTCTTTGGAGCGAATTTTATTGAATCCATATTTTGAAGGTTTGTATTTACCTAAAATATTGGGCTACTCCATACTGAGGGGTCAACTCAATAATCAATATAAATACACTCGCCCGCAGGATCATTTCAAGGAAATTTTGAATGCTATCCTCGAATCTTCCAATTTTGAATATATCAAAAAACGGATTGGTCAGACTGTTCAAGTGGGTTTTGCCCTTTCAAGCGATATTTGGATTACCGATTTGATTAATTCTATTGCTAACAAACGCCTACGCTATTATTTGCAAAGCAATAAGTTGGATAAATTTCGTGAAATCAAAGAGCGTCAGGTGGCTTATCAACGGTATGCCAATCAATTTTCAAAAGAAAACTTTTTGACGACTGATTTTCCTGCAACTTTCGCTGAACTGAAGGTGGAATATCCTGAATTGCAAACTTTTTTGATGTATAGAGTTGGTAAAGGCCTTGACAATTCGAGTTTGAATCAATATATAGTGGATTCAGTCAAAAAT
The DNA here is from genome assembly GCA_043754475.1 of Saprospiraceae bacterium. Lineage (GTDB taxonomy): Bacteria > Bacteroidota > Bacteroidia > Chitinophagales > Saprospiraceae > JAAFJT01. The sequence continues at coordinate 8,201 of JAYUUR010000319.1, forward strand.
GAAGCATTTTTTAATACCAATGAGCATATCCAACTCATGTGTTTTGCCATGAATTTTTTCGACCTTCCGGAGGCTGACACTCAAGAAGTTGCTAAAATATTCAATAGATTGCGGGTTGAGATTCCTGAATTTACAGAAAAATATTTATCTTATATCATCGAGATGCACCAAGAGCATTTTGAGTTGGATGGTAAAGCTGAACTCAAAGCATCAACAATGGTAGATAAAAGTATCAATGATGAAATAACAGATTTTTATACTATTTCAGATATCGTGCACACTAAGGGATATACGACTAAAGAGGTCATGGATGCAGTGAAGCAGTTTTATGACAATCATGAAGGGCTTTCTACTATCAATGAATGTATTCGCCGTATGATTTTCGGCTATTTATACCGTTTTATTACGAATTTGAAAGAAAAAGAATATCCTGAGTATTTTAATATTTCAAAAACATACATGGCATATATGAATATTTTTGGTAATGAGCAATTCAGCCAAAACATTCGTGATATTTCAATGGCTTACATGAAAAAATGTTTGGTGAAATTTACCGACAAACGGGCAAGAGATTATCAAGATGTAAAAAAATTCATAGCCGGTACTTTTGTTGATTTGCATTTCATCAAAGAAAAAGAAGTAGTGGAAATGTTTAAAACAAGAAGAAAGCGGAAAACAGAATAAAGATTACACCCCCTCAGTATTATAGGTCTAATATCTATAGTCTATTATTCTAATTTCTGATTAAAAAAAGAGCGGCTGCCCGAGTAAATCGGACAGCCGCTTTGGTATTAATAATTAAGGGAAACCTCTCAATTGAGTTATTGCCTTGTAATCTTCATTGAAGCTCTATGGTTTTCTTTATCCGTGAATCTCACGATATAGATACCACTTGCCAATTCACTAATATCAACAGTCACTTGATTAGCACCGGACATCAATTGAGTTCTTTCAGTTTTCACTGAGCGTCCGATAAGGTCAAGAATCTCTATTGTTGCTAAACCTTCTGCAGCACCTTCAATATCCAACGTTATACGGTGATTAGTCGGTGTAGGATATGCTCTGGTTATTGCTGTTTTTTCTTCTTCAAGTACTTCATTCACTATACTGCCATCAGGACCAGGACAAAGTGCTTTTTTCACTACTCTGAATGATGCTGAATAAGCTATAGCAGATGGACCTGTACAAATACCCAATTGAGTACAAATACATGCACGGAAGAAGGTAGTAGTAGATATTGATGAACCATTGACTGTCAATGTTGTTTGACCTGCTGTACCCGGTATATCAATCCAAATACCTGTATTGATTGTGCTATATTGCCATTTTTGTACTTTACCGACAAAGTTTTTAACTAATAATACAGCATTTTGAGCACCACAAAGCGTAGTTGATGTAGCTGCCATATTACTTTGAAGCACTACGATACCACCCACCGCAGGAAGGTCAACATTGATTCTGGCGGTAGAGGAGAAGGCTACTGGACAAGGCGCATTTTGTACGCGCGCTCTATAACAAGTCGCACCTGCTGGCGCATTGACTACGATTGATGTTAGACCTGCAGTACCCCCAATGGCAATCCATGGACCTGCACAATTTGGCTGACGTTCCCATCCAAGTATCGCACCTGTATGACCACTTAAAGTAAGTGTATTTGGACCTATACCACAACGATTCACAAGAGCAGGAGCTATTGTACCACCTACTGAAGGGGTGACGATAGTCACTACGATAGTTGCGAATTGATCAGGACCGCATGTTCCGCTTACTTGTACTTCATAAGTACCTGAATTATTCACTGAAGCACCTGATACGACGAAAGTATTCGTTCCGTTCGGACCTTGTAATACAGCTGGACCACTACCTACGCCCGCTATTTTACGCCATTGATAATTCAAACTACCACCAACAGCAGCGGCTGTCAATGTAACATTTGTACCAAGACATACTGTAGCAGCCGGAGCGGCTGTCAATGAATTGATAACTGTATTAGGCGTAACGGTCAATGTTCTTGGACCAGGGAATGGACCAGTAGCACTGCATACGTTGTTTGGTGGACCTGCTGCTGTAACACTGACAATTGAATAAGTAGTGGTAGCATCAGGACACACAACTATTTGTACCGGATTAGCTGCACTTTGATAAGTGATATCTGGGTTGCCGTCTGTTGTATGGATGACGATATCTTTATTCCCTGCGAAACCGTTGATTTCGTCAAAAAAGATTTGTAATACTCTACATTGACCCGGACAATCAGGATTAGCACCCAAAGTTTGGAACGCTTGTACTATTGGACGTTGGCGAATGAATACAGGGAATACACCGACTGCATCTACTCCCAAAGCTCCATTTCCAGGACCAACACCTAATTGATTTAGCATACAGCCAAAAGCCGTAGCTACTACCTGTACAGGATTAGGGCCAGCAGGAGGATATGCTGTAGTCCAGTTGATAGTTTTGATTGCCACTCCGGGTCCTGTATTAGTTCCATTAGGACCACCCACTAAAACACCAGCGGCTGGATTACTTAATGAAAATGAAAATTGCGGATTGCCAAATGCCCGAGAGTTAGAGGCAGTATATGTCACCGCATCGCCTTCACATACTTGATTTGACCCAGTTGATGATGTGATAACCGTTGCCTCGACCAATGGATGATTCAATGCACGTCGAACATCAGTAGTAATGATTTCAGTCATGGCATTGACTGTAAAAACACCAGCAACACAACCACTGGCTGTAGCTTCGAATGTATAAACACCAAAAAAACCTGCATTAGGATTGAAACCGCGGACACGCGTCAAATTACCACTTAATAGGTTAGAAGTAAATGCACCACCGCCCGGTGTGATATTGGCGATTGTGAGCGCCGTAGCATCATCAGAGTGAGCCGATACAAAAAAGTTCGGTGCATCCTGACATACAAAAGCAGGGGCAGCCATGCCAATCGGGCCCTTATCTGGAATAGTACATACCGTAACGACGTTAGAAAAAGAAACAAAAGGGAAAAAGATGTTAATTGATCTTAATCTAAACTGTACGCATCCGGGGGCTGCCGGCTTTGGTCCAAGATAAGTTGGAGCTGCGCTTGCACCATCCCAAGCAAGCCAAGTGAAACCGTCAAAACTTATTTGCCATTCACTGGGTGCAACATCCCCTGCGCCTGGCACTGAAGTAAAGGGAACCGGATCTAATTGACAGACTTGGATACCCGGTTTATTAGGGTCTTTATCTGCAGTTGTAGAGATAGTAGCCGCATTTGCAGCCACTAAGCCAATAAGCATAAAACAAAAGAGGGCTATCGCCACTCTGGAAAAGTTTAGAATTTTTTTCATTGTTAAAAAAAATTTTAAGGTTAAGAAAATAAAAGTTCTGTCCGCAGTGATGCAGATGATTTTTTGTTGAAAAATAAGGATTCAAAAAGACCTTCTCTTAAGAAGGGGTTAGAAGAGCGAGGTAACTGATTAAGGGTTTCATTGTTATGTCAAAATTTGGTTTAATAAAATAGATACTCAAAAAATAAAACAACAAACTTATTAATACACTTTTCTCAAAGTATATTAATTAAGTTATTTTTTTAAAATCATGGGATGAATAATCGATGGAAAAAAGAACACGGGTAAGAAATAACCGTAATGTTTATACTTGGTTTCAGGACGTAAAAATTTAGTTGCATAGCTGCTTGTTTTATAATTTAAGGTCAACTGAATTGTAATTTTAGGTTACGTTAAAAATGCGCTTTATGTTTGATTAAAAAATTGTATGAGCAAAAGTAAATCAAATAGACATTAGATGCAATAGCTAAGTGTATTATTTTTTAAATTTTTTATTTTAATATTTTATAATTAACAAAATAAAAGATTGCAAACAGACTATTAAAAGATTAATATTTCGTTAAAACAATATTTTTTCACATACAAAAATGCTTATTTCTTATAAAAAAATTCA
>JAYUUR010000320.1:0-3996 GCA_043754475.1 Saprospiraceae bacterium
TGGGCTTAATTTTATTCGTAAAGCAGTCAAAATCAATAATAAACGAGCGGATTATTACAGAGTTTGTAATGAGATAAACCTTATTTTTTCTTATATCTACTGAAAACTCCGAAGATTTTTCTGGATTGCTAAAAACGTGTCATGTAGTGTAATTTTGGATTTTAAAATGCAATGTTCTCTATCAGTTATAGACATTTAAATAGAGGATAACCTTTACGTATATAAGAATGACGAAGCAACATTGAGTTACTTCGTCATTTTTCAAAATGTAGTTGATTTAAAATTTGAACGCCAGCAGAAGACGAATCTCCGTACCAGCGTTCTTACCCCTCGTTGACCCATAAGGATTCGAACCTTAACAGGCAGAATCAAAATCTGCAGTGCTACCGTTACACCATGGGTCAATTACAGCCTTTTTTCAAAAGCGATGCGAAGATAACTTCTCTTTTTCGCTTTGTAAAGATTTTTTGATAAAATTTTAAAAAAATCTCTATTTCTCTCAGAAACGCCTAATTTTGTGCGTCAAATTTTAAATTTTTCACACCAATTAATAGTCAAACGAAAATAAGAAATGCCTAAAAGTCATCACAAGCGTTTTAAAAAACTCATGGTCGCCAATCGCGGCGAAATTGCTATACGCGTGCTACGGGCAGCCTCTGAACTGGGTTTGCGCACCGTTTCCATTTTCACTTACGAAGACCGCTATTCTCTTCACCGCTACAAATCGGACGAGGCTTATCAAATTGGCAGAGACGATGAACCGTTAAAACCTTACCTCGATGTAGAGGAAATTGTGCGCGTGGCAAAGGCGAATGGCGTGGATGCTATTCATCCAGGTTATGGTTTTTTGTCTGAAAATGTCAATTTTGTAAGGCGTTGTCAAGAGGAAGGCATTGTTTTCATAGGGCCCGACCCGGAAGTAATGGATGCATTGGGCGATAAAGTAGCCGCTAAAGAAGTCGCCAAAGCCGTAGGCGTACCGATGATTCCCGACTCTCAAAAAGACATTAGTACTGAGGGGGTAGCTTTAGAAGAAGCGCGTCTTGTGGGTTTTCCTTTGATGGTGAAAGCTGTTGCCGGTGGCGGCGGTCGGGGTATGCGCGTAGTACGAGAGGAGAAAAATTTTATTGCTCTATACAATGAAGCGAGGGGGGAGGCATTAAAAGCTTTTGGCAACGGAACTGTATTTTTAGAGAAATTTATTAACAATCCAAAGCATATTGAGGTTCAAATTTTGGGCGATAAATATGGCAATTTAGTACATCTTTATGAGCGGGATTGCAGTGTGCAACGCCGTTTTCAAAAGGTAGTCGAAATTGCCCCAAGCCTTACTTTACATCAAAAAACGAAGGATAAACTCTACGAATATGCTTTGAGAATATGCGCTCATGTCAATTATTCATGTGCTGGCACGGTTGAATTTTTAGTGGATAAAGATGAAAATATTTATTTTATTGAGGTGAACCCACGTGTGCAAGTAGAGCATACCATCACGGAGGAAATTACGGGTATTGATATTGTGCGGTCGCAGATTTTGATTTCGATGGGCTACGAATTGTCCCATAAAACATTGAGAATAGGTCAACAAAGCGATATTGAATGTTCAGGTTTTGCGATTCAATGCCGCATCACCACCGAAGACCCCGAAGAGAATTTCAAACCCGATTATGGTACTCTGATTGCTTACCGTTCGCCTGGTGGCTTTGGTATTCGTTTGGATGGTGGCTCGGCTTATGCGGGTGCTCAGATTTCACCATTTTTTGATTCGATGCTCGTAAAAGTAACAGCTTGGGGACGCACTTTTGGCGGTGCAGCGGATCGTTTGTTGCGGGCTTTGGCGGAGTTTAGGATTCGAGGTGTGAAAACAAATATTGGTTTTATGGAAAACCTTTTACGGAATGAACAGTTTCGCAAAGGGCAATGCACGGTCAATTTTATCAGTGAAAATCCTGATTTGTTGAAGATGCCACGCCGTCAAGATAGAGGAACAAAGGTGTTGAAATATTTAGCCAATGTCATCGTCAACGGTAATCCTGATGTCGCATTTATTGATAAAAAACGCAACAATTTGTTTAGAAAACCCCATGTTCCTAATTTTGACCCTGCAAAACCTGTTGAAAAAGGCACGCGAGATAAACTCAAAGAACTCGGTGCAGAAGGCTTTGCTAAATGGCTGAAAGCTGAAAAACAAATCCATTATACCGACACCACTTTCCGTGATGCGCATCAATCGCTCTTGGCAACGCGCGTTCGGACGTATGATATGAAGCAAATTGCTGAAAGCTATTCTCACGCTCATGGTCATCAAATTTTCTCAATAGAAATGTGGGGTGGTGCGACTTTCGACGTAGCATTGCGTTTTTTAAAGGAATGTCCTTGGAAAAGGCTCGAAATACTGAGGGGTCTGATGCCGAATGTCTTGTTTCAAATGTTGTTGCGTGGTTCAAATGGGGTGGGCTATAAAGCATATCCTGATAATTTGATTGAAAAATTTGTTGAAGAAGCGGCGGTAAAAGGCATTGATGTATTCCGTATTTTCGATTCTTTTAATAATGTTGAATCCATGCTTACGGCTATAAAAACGGTGCGTGAACGGACGGGCAGCATTGCCGAAGCCTGTATTTGCTACACGGGCGACATTTTGGATAAAACTCGAAAATACAACCTCGCCTATTATATCGAGATGGCAAAACGCTTGGAGGGTGAAGGCTCTCATATTTTGGGTATTAAAGATATGGCAGGGCTTTTAAAACCTTTTGCTGCTGAAACTTTAATCAATGAATTAAAAAATCATATTTCTATTCCGATTCACTTGCATACGCATGATACGTCGAGTATTCAACCGGCTACTTATTTAAAGGCGATTGAAGCGGGTGTAGATGTGATAGATGTGGCGATAGCGAGCGTATCGGGTTTGACTTCGCAACCCAATTTTAATTCAATCGTGGCGATGATGCAAGGACATGAGCGTGAAAACCCCATTGATTTGCACTCTTTGAATCATTTTTCAAACTATTGGGAAGATGTTCGCGATTATTATTATCCTTTTGAAAGTGAACTGAAAGCAGGCACGGCAGAGGTTTATGACCATGAAATTCCGGGCGGTCAGTATTCCAATTTGCGTCCGCAAGCCCGCAACTTGGGTTTGGAAGCCCAATTTGAAACGGTGAAAGACAATTACCATATTGTGAATGAGATGTTTGGTGATATTGTGAAAGTGACGCCGTCATCTAAAGTCGTGGGCGATATGGCTTTGTTTATGACCTCCAATAATCTGACGAAAGAGGACGTGATACTGAGGGGTGGCACTTTGGCTTTTCCTGAAAGTGTGAAAGAGATGATGCGCGGTGACTTAGGCTTGAATCCGGGTGGTTTTCCATCGGCTATTCAAAATTTGATTTTGAAAGGTGAAAAACCCAATGATAAAAACCCGAATGAATACTTGGCGCTGATAGATTTTGATAAAGAATTCGCCTATTTCAAGCAGAAATTTGGCGAATATGTGCATGAATTGGATTTCCTTTCATGGCAATTGTATCCCAAAGTCTATGAAGATTTCTATCATCATTTTGAAGAATTTGGGGCAGTCCGCAACCTCCCAACGCCTGCTTTTTTCTACGGATTGGAGCATAACGAAGAGATATTAGTAGAGATTGACAAAGGAAAAAGCATCCTCGTACAATTCCTCAACGTGACGGAACCGAATACCGCCGGAGAACGCACCGTCTTTTTCCGCCTCAACGGTCAGACCCGTTCCATCACCGTGAAGGATAAAAAGGTGGAAACACAAATTGCCATTCATAAAAAAATCACGACCAAATTCGACATCGGCGCACCGCTACAAGGCAGTATCAGCCGCATCCTCGTGAAAGAGGGCGATGTGGTAGCCGTCAATTCACCGCTGTTCATCATCGAAGCCATGAAAATGGAATCCACGATTACTTCACCCATGGCAGGTAAAGTCAAGAAGGTGCATCTATCGGAAAAAACTTTGGT
>JAYUUR010000321.1:0-3995 GCA_043754475.1 Saprospiraceae bacterium
CAAAGTGGCGTAGCCACGATATATCCAAAATTAAATATGTCGTCCCTCTGGGACTTGCAACAGATTTTTTACCACTTTCTACCGATATTATATGCCTAAAGGCATTTTCAACCCATTATTCGCATAAAATTAAAATTATTATTAATTGTTGATTATTAATATAGATTAATTATGTTGACTGAAACTGAAACTTCCACCACCACCACCGAATCAGGTTATGAAAACCTCCTCGCTCAAAAATTAGCGGCTTTGAAAACGCAAGGCAATTATCGCTATTTTTTACCACTTCAAAAATCAGCCACTCAGCATCCTGCATTTAGCCATAATACTGAGGGGGGCATAAAGACTGTTGTCAATTGGACGAGCAATGACTACCTCGGCATGAGCGTGGATGAAGAGGTGATTGAAGCGTTTGCCCAAGCGGCGCGTAAACATGGTGTAGGCAGTGGTGGCACGCGCAATATTTCAGGCACGACTGTACAACATCGCCAACTTGAAAAAACGATTGCCGCCTTGCATCAAAAATCTGAAGCTCTGATTTTTACAAGCGCATATGTGGCTAATTCAACGGCTATTTCTATTTTAGCAAGGGCTTTTCCCAACACTTTACTTTTTTCAGATGAAGAAAATCATGCTTCCATGATTGAAGGCATTAAGCTGAGTCGCTGTGAAAAACGCATTTTCAAGCACAACGATTTGGCACATTTAGAGACTTTATTACAAGCAACTGATATCAATCGTCCTAAAATCATCCTTTTTGAATCGGTTTACTCCATGTCGGGTTCGATTGCACCCATTAAAGATATTTGTGATTTAGCAAAAAAATATAATGCCTTGACTTACCTGGATGAAGTGCATGGCGTAGGCATGTATGGCATCAATGGCGAAGGTCTGGCAGGTGAACAAAATTGCATGGATGATGTGGATGTCATCAATGGTACCTTGGCTAAGGCTTACGGCTGCATTGGCGGCTATGTAGCAGCCAATGATACCATTATTGACTATATCCGCAGCTTTGGCGAAGGCTTTATTTTCACCACTTCGCTCCCACCTGCGGTGTGTGCAGCAGCTACTACGAGCATTGAAAAAGTGAAAAATAGTCCCGAATGGCGGCAACATTTTCATCAAAACGTCAAAATACTGAGGGGGGCATTGCGAGCGAAAGGCGTTGATTTTGAAGAGAATCCCTCGCATATTACGCGCATTATCATAGGCGATTCTAAAAAAAGCAAGGTGGTGACGGATAGGCTACTGAATGAATTTGGTATTTATTTACAACCCATTAATTTTCCAACAGTGCCTAAAGGGAGAGAAGGTTTGCGAATTGTTGTTACGGCGCGACATACTTTGGAATATATTGAGAATTTGGCGAATGCCTTGAAAATTGTTTTATAAAAAATAGTGTTTAATAACTATTTTTTGAAAACAATATTTTTATAAATAGCTGCCATTGAAATATGCGTATCAACTGATTTCAAGTAAAAAGTACTTGAAATATCATTAAAATTATTCTCCCGCCAAAGATTGGGTTCTTCCCGAAAACGCGTTTCGATGTGACATTTGTTTTGATCAATTAAAACATATTCTTTGAAAGAAGTCAACGTTTTATATTTATCAAATTTATTTGTACGGTCGTATTTGCCTGTTCCTTTAGATAAAACCTCTATAATAACTAAGGGATTTATCAATAAAACCTCATTATTATCAAAATACTGAGGGGTCTCTGATATAACCAAAACGTCAGGATACAAACCGACATTTAGCGAAGGTAAATAAACAATTTGTTGTGCACCTTCTACAAAATATGTTTTGCCAGCTTTATCAAAAGCATTATTTAGAGCTGTACCCGTATTCATCGTAATACGGTTGTGTGGACCTCTTGCCATAGGGAGTTTGGTTATGATGCCATCGTAATATTCGTGGAGTTCCTCAGCGCGTTCTTCGCGGCGCAAATATTCCGCAAGGGTATAACGCCGCTGTTCTTTTTCGGGTTTGAGCACCGCTAACGGATTGACAGCAATATTTGAATCATTATACATGATAATTTTTTTTTTCAAAGATAGTCTTTTTTTATAAAAACAAAAAGGGTTGCTGTAAATGTGAACAGCAACCCTTTGATATACGAGAGTGTCAAATTGACCCAAAGTCACTCCGACACTTGGCTTGAATTTACTTCAAAATCGTCTCTTTCGTCGCATCCAATATGGCTCTCGCTCCTGCTTGATTTGCCGATTGAGAATACACGCGCAAGACAGGTTCAGTGCCCGAAGCCCGCATCATCACCCATTCGCCATTGCCGAGGTTGAATTTCCAACCGTCAACGTCTTCGATGGATTCAACTTTATACGAGCCGAATTTTTTATAACTCTTTGATTTGCAAGCATTTACGATATTCACTTTTTGCTCTTCCGTCAAATGCAAATCATCGCGGTCACAGACAAATGAACCGACAATGTCATAGACTTCTTGAATCAATTGCTTCAACGATTTGCCTGTAGATGCCATAAATTCCAAAATCATCAAGCCAATCCAAATACCGTCGCGCTCAGGAATATGACCTTTCACCGCCAAGCCGCCTGACTCTTCGCCTCCGACGAGAACATCGCGTTGAGTCATGATTTCAGCGATATATTTGAAGCCAATTTTAGTGATTTCGCATGGCAAACCGAATTTATCCGCCATCACTTTCATCTTATCAGTTACTGAAAAAGTCACGACCACATCGCCGCTCAAACCTTTATATTTATGCAAATACAACAACAAAAGCAAGAGAATATGGTGAGAATCTACGAAATTACCGTCTTCATCGTACATGCCTATGCGGTCAGCATCACCATCGTTGGCAATGCCCAAACCGATTTTTGGATTCTTTTTGATAGTTTCTGACAGCAATTTCAAATTGCGGTGAATCGGCTCGGGTGCTTGTCCGAACATGCCCGGATTTTGATCGCAATGCAACAAAATAGCTCTTGGTAATATTTGCTTCATCGCTCTTTGACCCGCGCCATACATCGCATCGTAAGCAATTTTGAACTCAGCGGATTTAATAGTCGCTAAATCAAAATTCTTTCTGACATGTTGGATATACATTTTTTCCAAATCCACTACTTTCAATAAGCCTTTTTCTTCCATATCCCAAAGGCTTGGCAGTGCTTTTACTGAGGGGGCATCCGGGATAAGTTCCTCAACTTCGGCTACTGTAGAAGGAAATGAAGGTCCGCCAAAGCTGGATTTGAGTTTATAACCATTGTAAGATGGTGGATTATGGCTCGCCGTGATGACGATTCCTAAATCAGATTTAGTTTTTACAACGCCCAACGACACCATCGGCGTAGAAACAAACCCAACGGCTAAGTGCACTTTTATGCCATACGACCCCAACATTTGGGCAGTGGCTTCGGCAAACATCTTACCGCCAAAGCGGCAATCATGACCAATGACCGCTTTTTTAAGCTTATTTTTTTTCATCCACAAGGCAGTTGCTTCCGCCACGCGTTTTACATTTTCAAGGGTATAATCGTCAGCGATAATTGCGCGCCAACCATCCGTTCCGAATTTAATAGGAGTTACTGCCATACTTTTAATATTTAATTGTTTATTAAAAAATGATTGTTGTAGAATGCCATCAGTGCCTTTAATTCTTCTATATTTTTAGCAGTCATAAAAGATGGTTGAGTGTTATTATGAAGCATCTCCATCGTTTTTTCAGCATTTAAAAATCTTAAATCCCTCTCTTTTTTATTTTTATAAACTCCACAGGTATATACGGGTACGGGTTTTACGTCCGTCAATATCGTTTTTATTTTTTTATCTTTAAAATCAATTCCTTTTGAAATTTTTAATTTTAGATAAACAGATAAATGACACCAATTAAAAATATCATACGCGACAAAATCGCCGAAAGAAAAAATGACAAAACCGCGCTTAGCTTCGTGCGTCAACGGGCAATTGAACGGATAAGCTGCCATCGGTTGCACATTGTGGGCATGACCGCC
>JAYUUR010000322.1:0-12137 GCA_043754475.1 Saprospiraceae bacterium
GTCATCGAAAAAGACCAAGAGCCGCATGATCTGCCTTTTTTACAGCTATTTGTTACGGTGACAGTCGCTTTAATCAAAGGAATGTTAACACCTTTAGTCTCTGGATTATTTGATTGGGCTGCTATTGTAGAGCCAAAACCCATTAAAGCGAAAATGATTAAATAGTTGAAAGATGAAGCAAGATTATTAATTATGGTTTTCATGATAAATAATTTTTTAAGTGAAAAATATAGGTGTGATTATAATTCAATCAATGCGATAGACTATGATTGAGAATGGTGTTAAAAAAAATGGTGAAATACTATATCATATCTATTTCGTTATCATATGTTCTTTAATTATTGGATAGCACATACACTCTAATGATACTGTCATGAAGCATACACCAACCCCATTTGGGCAACTTTTATTACAGTCTTCACAATTTTCAAATAACCATGGAAACCTCTTATTGAAGGTAATAATATCGCCTACTTTCGGAACAGCTTTCAATTTTTCTGAATAGAAAGTAACCTCTTTGCCTTCAACCACCATAGTAATTGTTTTGGCGATAGGGTTAACTTTAGTGACCTTGCCAAACCGTTCTTTTGAATCAGCACTTAGTACTGGTTTAGGCGTTTGAGCAAACATTGGGCATATAAATCCTATACATAAAATAATTAGGAGCGATTTCATTGTCTTTAATTTTTAATTGTTAGAAAAGAATGTGTGTTATAATATTGCTTGTTTTTAAAGAAAATCATTTGAAAAGGGGCTAAATGTCATTGCGAGGAACGTGGCAACTGAGGGGGTGCTTCCAGACATTCTTCAAGCAATTAATTCTTCAATACCGTTATTGAATTCCTTTATGTATTCTTTTACTTCGGAATGAGTTAACAAACCGACTTTCGATTCTTTTACAATTTGAGTATAAAAACCTAAAAGAATAGCGGATTTATCGCCCAAACCCTTACATAAGTGCAAGGCTTCCGCTATTTGATTAGAGTTTAATAATTCCTTGATGTGCAGTTTTTCAGCCGCCGTCAGTATTCTTTGAGACATTGGTTCATCTAAATAAGCCCACGTTAATATGTCTTCATTAATCTGTTTTTCAAAGTCATACCAATCATTGTATGACAGCATACCCATATTTTTAAGTCTTGTTTTAGCTTTATATTTCTCATACCAAGTTGTTGCTTTTGTATAGCCTGCTTTTTGAAGTAATAATAGGGCTTGCTCTGTCTTACCTATACTTACAAATTGTAGTACTTCTGATTTTTTCACCAATGTATGTTCTCCTAATTCATCTAAATCTTCAATAGGATTTTCACTTTGAGTCTTTGCTTCAGATGGACTAACTATTTCCAAAATGCTATGAGCTATCTCATTGCGAATGACACTGGCATCTTTATGTTTTATTTTGCTATATTTCTCTTGTTCCTGTAAGTCAAGCAAGCGGCTTTTGAGCAATTTAGCATCTTGATTACCTGCTTTTATAAGCAAATCAAGTGCTTTTTCAGGTTTAGCTTCTCCTACAAGATTTCTAATTGTATCCATTAGTTCAATGTAGTTATTATCATTATGAGCCATATTTTCAGATTGATTAGGATGACGAAATACGGATTTAATTTTATTGAAAAGGGGATTCATTTGTCAATTTGATTTAAAATATGCTTTAAAAAAGGTGAAATACTGAGGGGGTGCTTCCCTCCAAGCCCAAGCCCAAAGCAGGGAAATTCTATCTATTTTTTATATTGCTCCGAGATACATTGATAGTGCCCCGAATCGTATTCCCAGTAACTGTAACAGTAATTTCAATATCACCTACTTTTTTTGTTATGACTTTTGGTTCAGATTGCGTCTCTCTGTTTGTTGCTGTATTGATTGTGCCGTGGGGGTATTTACTTTCAATGCCTTCGACTCTGATAGGCTGCTCACTGCCTTTTATCCCTTTTTCTCTGATGCTGATGCCAAATTCTACAGCATAGCCTGTGCCTACGGGTACGTTTTTAAATTCAACCATGCCATTTTTATCTGAAACACCTGTTGCAATGATACCCCTTGAGGTGCTTCCTAATTTTACTTCAACTCCTGCAATGGGGTCGCCTGATGAAACATTATTTTTAAAAGTCATAGAAGTAAGCATGACGAAACTGAACAAATACATAATAGTTTTCATTGTTAAAGATTTTTAATTGTTTTAAAAAAAGATTTTTATAAGTGAATAATTTCAAATAATTGGGATTATAAGATGTTGTTTTTTTTGTCATTCAGGAAGGAATCTCTTTTTGTTACGCTTTTAAGAAATGCTCAAAAGAGATTCCTTCTGAATGACAAAAATGCCTAATTCTTAATTCCTAATTCAAAAAGTTTTCCCATAGCTCAAAGTCACCACTTGACTGAATTGCGGCTTGAAAGGCGTTTGACCTAAATTGCCTCTGACGATGGCGCGGTGCGATAAATACAAATCTTTGAAGAGTCGGATTTGAGTAATGAAAAAGCCGTTGACGGAGCCGTTTTTTAAAATACTCTCGGCATAGTTGGATGAAACATCTATTCGGTATTGCAACACGACCCATTCATTGAAATTTCTGTCGTACCATATATTCAACTCAGCCCCTTTATTTTCGATGATATTCTTTACAATATGCGTGCTGTCCGCATTGTATTGATTGTTGTAAATGCCTTGATCGGCTATCTTTTGGTCAATCGTGCCATAAAATCGGTAAGTGAAAGGCGCGAAGGAAATCCTCAAATGGTCTGTTGGTTGGTATTTAATACCGGGCGAAAAAATGGCATCATAAGGGTTCAAGAATTTTTGAATAGGGTATTTACCTTCATTGGTGGTGTCTTTCAACAAACCGCCATCAAAAATGGTGAAGATGGAAGTGTTCACTTTTGAAATGACATTAAAATTCCACTTGTTTTTTCTACTAAAACCAATTGACCAATCATGAAGCGAAAGTAAATCATCAGAAGATTTGACCACTTTTGCATTTTTGTTGCCCGCTTTGTACAATGAAAATTGCCAATGGACTTCATTCGTCATTTGTATTCTTCTTTTGTTGTAATTGAGATTCAAATCAACAGTATTGGTGGTTGAAAAACCATCTTGAGACGTTTCATCTATATTATTTTTATTGGAACTGAAAGCGATGTTGATGCCCAAACCGGCGCGGAATGTCCAAACAGGCGGAATAGAATCAGGCTCGTTGGTTGAAATAATGGGTTCAGTGACGGGTGTTTCGGCGGGTTTAGTTTGCGCCATTTCAAGATTTTTTTGAGCGAATAAACCATTGCTTAAAATC
The DNA here is from genome assembly GCA_043754475.1 of Saprospiraceae bacterium. Classification (GTDB taxonomy): domain Bacteria; phylum Bacteroidota; class Bacteroidia; order Chitinophagales; family Saprospiraceae; genus JAAFJT01. The sequence goes on from JAYUUR010000322.1 coordinate 3,288, forward strand.
AATGAAAGGCATAAAATTGAATGTTTGTATATCTGTTGCATTTGATTAAAAATTAAAAGGGTTTGTAAATGATGTTCAAAATTTGTTTCTATACTCATTAGTGTTGCTTATAGAAATTGGTTATCACTTTGGCTGAATTATTTTTTATTTATTTTATTTAATTTTTTTGAAGACATAAAAAAAGGTGCTAAAGAAAACACACTCGTTTTCCTTAGCACCTTTTTTACTTCCCAACTATCATGATTTAAATAAACGACCTATTTATTTTTAAGTCGAATCACAGGACAAATCAACTCCTCTAACGAAATGCCGCCATGTTGAAAGGTATTTCTATAGTAAGTATTGTAATAATTATAATTGTTAGGATACAGAAAATAGACATCTTCTTTGGCAAATATAAAAGTAGAACTCACATTCGGACGCGGCAAACCGATGGATTTAGGGTCGCGAATCTCCAACACATCTCTCCTATCGTACTGCAAGTTTTTACCCACTTTATAACGCAAATTCGTTGTTGTTTCCTTATCACCGACCACTTTTGAAGGCGACTTAACCCGTATCGTCCCATGATCCGTCGTGACGAATAAGCGGACTTTCTTTTCAGATATTTTACGCAACGTCGTATATAAGGATGAATTCAAAAACCATGAGCGAGTGAGTGAGCGATAAGCCTTTTCATCGCCTGCTAATTCTTTCAACACTTCCATTTCCGTCCGCGCATGAGAGAGCATATCAATAAAATTATAGACAATAGCCGTAAAATCATTTCTCAAATAATTCAAGATATTGTCTTCCAATTGTTTAGCATGACCCACGTTAGTGACTTTAAAATAGTCAAATTTCCACGTTTTACGCTGTATTTTCTGAATTTGCTCGGCTAATAAGTCGGCTTCATGCAGGTTTTTACCGCCTTCTTCATTGTCATTGAGCCACCAATCGGGATGGCGGGCTTCTATTTCGGCAGGAGTCGTGCCTGCGAAAATGGCGTTGCGGCTGTATTGCGTGGAAGCTGGTAATATGCTATAAAAATAGTCTTCTTCTTCTATTTTAAACAATTCTGAAATCAAAGGCTCTATGACTTTCCATTGGTCGAAACGGAGGTTGTCCAAGAGCAAAAATACTGAGGGGGTGCCATCGCCTACGTGAGGGAATATTTTGTTCTTCATGAGGTTGTGGCTCATCGTGGGGGCTGTATCTTTTTTGGAACCGTACCAATCCACGTAATTTTTGCCCACATATTTTGAAAACTCCGTGTTGGCTTCAGCTTTTTGAGTAGCCAATATTTCAGACATATCATCCGAACCGCTGGCATCGAGTCGCAACTCCCAATTGATAAGTTTTTTATACACATCCACCCATTCCACATGATCCATACCGCTTTGGATTTGGATAAAAAGTTCCCTAAAGTTTTGCTGATAATCCGATGTGGTGCGCTCACTCACAAGGCGTTTGTTGTCAATAATTTTCTTTAGAGACAAGAGAATTTGATTGGGATTGACAGGTTTTATCAAATAATCGGCAATTTGTTGACCGATGGCGTCTTCCATCACGTGTTCTGCTTCGTTTTTCGTAATCATCACAACGGGCAGATTGGGTTGCATTTCTTTAATGCGAGAAAGGGTTTCCAAACCCGTCAAACCAGGCATACTTTCATCGAGGAAAACGACATCAATGTCTTTATTGGTTTCACATTCTTCTAAGGCATCGTGACCGTTTGAAACGGTAATCACTTCGTAGCCTTTTTTTTCTAAAAACATGGTGTGGGGTTTCAATAAGTCAATCTCGTCGTCAGCCCAAAGGATTTTAATTTTATCCATAAAATAGTTAGTTGTTAGTAATTCTTTATTTAATTAAGGTACAACGTTAAAATTTAACTTTTAGGTTTTGAAAGTGGGAAAAATGTTAAGAAAATAAAAACCTCAATAATTATTTCAATATCTCAATATCTCAATCCTTCAATTTAGATTTATAAAAACGAGTCTTCATTAACACCCCCTCAGTATTATAGGTTTTCCATTCCCTTATTTTTTCATCTTGGCTGTACGCGCCCTCATCGTATAAATTGCCGTTCAGGTGATACCTTTTCCAAATGCCGGTTTTCTTTTCATCCTCAAAAGCACCCTCTTGCAAAAGGTGTCCATTTTCACGATACCAGACCCATGCGCCAATCATTTTATCATTTTCAAAATGTCCTTTGGCTTTTACTTGACCATTGAGCAAATAAAAATGCCATTCGCCTGTTTTTTTGTTTTCGTTGTATGCTCCCGCGCAAGCAACTGAGCCGTTTTTAAAATACTCTTGATGAATGTCATTTTTCAATTCATCGGAGGTGTTGTTTGTATTGCTCATATTTTTTGTAGTCTTATAATATGCAGCAAGTTTTGAACTTGCTGCATGTTGAGTCAATAAAATTAATATAACTACTTCTGCGCAACAAGTGCAAAAACCATCGGAATTTTATTGTCTAAATGTTGAATACGGTACTTTTTAGGTTCAAATTCTATTGTATGTTTAAAACAATTGTAAGGTGAATAATCATATTCATCGAATGAAAGTAGGCTCAACCCATTTGAAATAAGGCTGTTTAAAACCTCGCTCGTGCTATGATTCCACATGACATAATCTTGCGTGATGGGCGCATCTCTATCTGCATAAGACCCGCTCGAAGTTTCAATAATTGCCCCATCTTTGAAGTAATTATAAGTAATTTGTTGAAAATCATCATCAAACATCCAAACGACAGGATGAAATTCTGCCATGATAAAACGACCATTGGGTTTTAAAAAATGAGCAATAATATGAGCCCATTGATTCAAGTCAGGCAGCCAACCGATGGTGCCATAACTGGTAAAAACTATATCAAATTGTTGATTTAAATGCTGAGGCAAGTCATAAATATTGCAGCAAATAAAAGTAGTGTCCTGATGTGTTTGTTCGGCAAGTAGACGGGCAGTTTCTATGGCTTTATCCGATAAATCAATGCCTGTAACCTGCGCACCAAGTCGGCTCATTGAAATAGAATCCTGCCCAAAATGGCATTGCAAATGCAAAATACGCTTACCTTTGATGTCGCCCAATAACTTTAATTCAATATCATTGAGTGAAGTATTGCCATTGAGAAACCCATCGAGATCATAAAAATCTGACCTTAAATGGTATTCGACTTTGTTATTCCACGACTGCCGATTGATGTCTATATAGTTTAACTCTTTGTCCATTTTGTAATTTTAAGACTGCAATATATACGGGTAACTTCGGATAACTCAATAGAATACTTAAAAATGCCGTTAGGCATATATGGTTTACGCAATCGCACTATTTGTTTATACACAAAGTTAGTAATATTTTGACAAAATACTGAGGGGGTATTGTAGATCGAACGTTCGGAAAACTTTGAAGTTTCCCAAACATGAATGCTCAATTAGAGTAACTTATAGTAAATTTGTACTCGTTTTAAAGACAACCCAACAACAATATACATTTTGAACCGAACAATCTATTTAATAACAAATGCTTCAATTGAAGACTAAAAACCTTTTTTTATGAAACGAATGCTCTTTTTATTTCTCCCTTTTTCATTAGTATCTCATAATATTTCTAAAAACAATACTGATAAACTTGAAACACCCGCTTCGCCAAATACCATAAAATGGGGAGCTACGGGTCATAGAGTCGTGGGTGAAATCGCTAATTCCTATCTGACTCGCCAAGCCAAAAAGAATGTCCGTAAAATACTCGGCACCGAATCAATAGCCATTTCAAGCAATTGGGCTGATTTTGTCAAATCAGATTCCACAATGAATTACTTGAATAACTGGCATTATATCAACATTAAATCAGGCATGAATTATTCTGAATTTGCCGCTTACTTGCAAAAAGATACAATCACGGATGCCTATACCAAACTCAATTTTTTAATAACTGAATTAAAAAACAAACAGCTAACGCTTGATAAAAAGCAAATGTATCTCCGTTTGCTCATCCATATTGTGGGCGATGTTCATCAGCCCATGCATGTCAGCCGAGCAGAAGATCAAGGCGGTAATAGAATAAAAGTGATGTGGTTCAACGAGCCGACCAACCTGCATGCCCTTTGGGATGACAAATTGATTGAGAGCCAAAAATTGAGTTATACAGAATTTGCAACGAGTATTAATCATGCGGACAAGCAACAAAGAAAGGTTTGGCAGAAACAATTAATGTCGGAATGGTTTTTTGAATCCTATCAATTGGCAGATAAACTTTATAGCGGCATCACTCAGCCTGACCAAAAATTAGGCTATCGCTACAATTACGACAACGTGGCTATGTTGAATAATCAATTGCTAAAAGGCGGTGTTCGGTTGGCTGGTTTATTGAACGAAATCTTTAAATAATTTTTTTAATTTACTTTTTCCCACATTTTGAGTTTGTCATCAAAAGAAGAAAAATGAACTTTGTAACTGTCTGGAATTTCTTTCAGATAACTAAAATACGTGACCAATTTAGTACCGATGGGCATATCTGAAAGTTGCTCTTTTACATACAAAGAATATTCATCGTATAAATGCCGCCTCAATTCAACGTCTTCATCTATCCGACCTGATAAACAAACATTTTCGTAGAAAGGATTATAAAAGTAAAAGCCATTATAATCTTTAAAATTGATGGCGGTGATGTTTGAATGAATAAATTCAACATTTGACAAATTGTAATATTCAGCAATAAGCGTAGCGGCAGAAGATAGATTTTCCCGCAATTCGACCCCTACGAAGTACCCATCGGTGCAAGCAGAACCAATCATGCAAAATTTGCCTGCACCCGAGCCCACGTCCAAAATTTTCGATTCTTTGCTATCAACCAAGTAGCGAGCAGCAATTTTAGCGATAATAATAGGAGTGAAATGCATTTCAGATGCTTCCAAAATATCCTTTGGATATATCGAATCGAATTCGCTATCTAAGACTTCCAAATTCGATTTGATATGCTTGAATAACATACTTTTTTTGTTTTAAGTGGTGAAAAATGTCTTAATTGTACATTTTTTGAGGAAAAACACAAATATACGCAAGTTTAATAATCTTAAAATATTTCATTTTTTATTAAAGAAAGCAGAATTTTAATACCCCTCAGTATCTTAAACAAATTTCATAAAGAATTGAAAATCAAATAAATATAATTAATTTTTGGAATTTTCAAGAAGTACCTTTACCTTCGTATATTATTTATTTTTTTCACAATCTTTTTTCATATTTTCAATTTTATTTAAATGAATATTTTTGTAGCAAAGTTAAGCTTCAGCACCGATTCAGCGGGGCTTCTATCAGCATTCGAGCAATTCGGTGAAGTTACATCGGCAAACGTTATTATGGACCGCGAAACGGGTCGTTCTAAGGGCTTCGGCTTTGTCGAAATGGCTGATGATAAAGAAGGCGAAGCTGCTATTTCAGCATTGGACAACACAGATTTAGATGGCAATACCATCGTTGTAAAGAAAGCAGAACCACGTGAGTCTCGCGGCGGTGGCGGCGGTGGTTTTAATCGCGGCGGCGGTGGTGGCGGCGGTTTTAATCGTGGCGGCGGTGGCGGCGGCGGTTATGGCGGCTGCGGTGGAAACCGTGGCGGCGGTGGTGGTTACGGCGGTGGCGGTAATCGTTATTAATTACCTTGTGATAGGAAAAAAAACACCCCCTCAGTATTTGACTACTTTGGGGGTGTTTTTTTATGCAATTTTATAAACCCCATCAAAAAGCAAAGCGCAAACTTAATGCAGCATCCAATAAAACTGTAGTGCCGTCATAGAAATCTACGAAAGGCTTCACATCCAAACCAATATTGAAAGGCGCATTATTGAATTTATAATCCAAACCCAATATGACATCCACGCCTACGAGAGTGGTGTTGTCACCTTCCCTGATTACATACGTTTTGTTATTTTTGATAACGTAATAACGTCCGCCATAATTGAAAAAGCCTACGTGCGCACCAGCACCATAAAACCACTTTAAGCCTGGAGCACTCGCAATGGGCACATGTTTTTCCAACAAGCCGGTAATGTGAAAGCTCTTATACCCTAAACCCAATATACCTTCGATGGCTGTCGTCGAATTGGTAAAATGTTTGACGGTCAGGCCTTTCGTCAAACCACCTAATCGCACCCCGATGGCGGTGTTGTAACTTTGTGCTCCCGCACTGACAGATAATAGAATAATGGACAGAGCCAAAATGTAGGTTTTACTGAAGTTTTTCATTGTTATTGATTTTAATTATTGTTAAAATTCCTTATATTTTTCACAAAGTATGGGAACGATTGACTCATTCCAAAAATTGTAAATTAATATATCAAAAAAGCATACCTGTGATTAAATTAAGTGGTTGGGCAATTTATTCCCCATCTATCGCAACATGAGGTATAAATTCCCCCTCCATTGCATCTTACCACGCAATGACAATATCAACCCACTTCTATTTCAAGCCTTTCAGCGTGGTTCAATATTTTTATGATTATGTCTAAATGAAATATATAAATAACCATAGCAAAAGGAGACGGGTAAAATGAGTGAAACTAAAAATGTAGAAGTAGAAAAAAGTAATGTTATTGTCATCAATATTAAAGAAGCTATTTGCGAAATGGGTCGTACTGCGGCATTTTGTATCCGTTTTTTTAAAGAAGCCTTGTTTCCACCTTATGAAATTAAAGAACTGTTTGTGCAATGCTACAATGTGGGGTACAAATCATTGCCTTTGGTGGCTATTACCGGCTTCATCATGGGCGTAGTGCTCACCTTGCAATCGCGTCCGACCTTAGCGGAGTTTGGTGCGGAAAGTTGGCTACCTGGCATGGTCGCCCTTTCATTGGTGAGGGAAATTGCTCCTGTTATTACGGCATTAATATGTGCAGGTAAAATTGCATCGGGCATTGGTGCAGAATTAGGTTCCATGAAAGTAACGGAGCAAATAGATGCTATGGAAGTTTCCTCTATCAACCCATTCAAATATTTAGTCGTCACGCGGGTCATGGCTACTACTTTAATGATTCCGTTATTAGTCATCTTTGCTGCAGGTATCGGCATGTTTGGTTCTTATGTCGGTTTCAATATCCATAGTCACATGTCCATGTTTCGTTTTTTCTCAAAAGCATTTGAATCTGTTGATTTCGGTGATTTAATACCCGCAATCATCAAAACCTTTTTCTTTGGTTTTGCCATCGGCATTATTGGCTGTTATAAAGGTTATAATGCTTCACAAGGCACTGAAAGCGTAGGCAAAGCAGCCAATTCGGCAGTAGTGGTCGCTTCTTTGAGTATATTTATTATTGATATGCTCGCCGTGCAAATCACTGACCTTTTTAGTAAAACTTAACGATAAATGAAAAATACAGTCATAGAAATAAAAGGATTGCACAAAGCATTTGGCGACAACCAAATACTGAGGGGTATTGACTTGAAGATAAATAAAGGCGAAAACGTGGTGGTATTAGGCAAGTCAGGCTCGGGCAAATCTGTTTTGGTGAAGTGCATCGTGGGTTTGATAGAAATTGATGAAGGCAGCATAACCGTTTTAGATAAAAATATCGAAGATTTAGACAATAAAGAACTGAATGATTTAAGGTTGAAAATGGGCTTTTTATTTCAAAATTCGGCTCTTTATGATTCGATGACTGTTAGAGAAAACTTAGAATTTCCTTTACGCCGCACCTTTAAAGACCTCACCGAACAAGAGCGTGAAGAGCGCATCATCACCGCCTTGACCGATGTAGGCTTAGAGGAAGCCATTGATAAAATGCCTTCCGAACTTTCAGGCGGTATGCGTAAACGAATAGGTCTGGCGCGGTCGCTCATTCTGATGCCTGAAATCATGCTTTACGACGAACCCACAACTGGATTAGACACCGTCACCTCAAGAGAAATAAGTGAGTTGATATTAGAAATGCAAAAGAAAAATAAAACATCCTCCGTCATCATCACCCACGATATGGCTTGTGCCAAATTGACAAGTGATAAAGTGGTGGTATTTAAAGATGGCGTTATTACAGCCGAAGGCACTTATGAAGAGCTTGAAAAAAGTAAAGATAAATGGGTTAATTCTTTTTTTTAGAATGCTTATAAATTATTGACAATCAATTACTTAAATCAAATTAAAAATCAATTTATAATCTTAGAAATAATATGAAAAAGAACACAAACTATGTATTCAAATTAGGCATGTTTGTAACCGTTGGGCTACTACTATTGGTGGCAGCCGTATATGTTATAGGTTCTCAAAAGAACCTTTTTAATCCTACATTTCGAGTAAAAACGATATTTAGGAATGTTAGTGGCTTAAAAATAGGCAGCAATGTGCGCTTCTCGGGTATCAATATTGGCACAGTGGATTTTATTCAAATTGAAACAGATACGTCGGTAAAAGTAGAAGTCATTATACAAAAAGAGGTGCAAAAATTTATCAGAAAAGATTCGCGCTGCAGCATCGGTTCGGAAGGTTTGATGGGTGATAAAATATTGGTCATCACGCCCGGTAGTAGTGAAGAACAACAAACTCAAGAAAATGATTTCCTCATATCTGAAGCACCTATAGATATGGATGAAATCATGGCGAGCGTGAAGGTATCCGCTGAAAACTTGGAAATTATTACAGACCAAATGGCAGCTATTACCTACAACATCAATCACGGCAACGGGGCTATTTCCAAACTGATAAAAGACGATAAATTTGCCAACTCTATCAATAAAACAATGACCAATTTGGAAGCAGGCTCCAAAAGCATGAGCGAAAACATGGAAGCCGCTAAAAGCAATATTTTACTGAGGGGGTTCTTCAAAAAGAAAAAGAAGAAAGAAGAGGAAGCATTGAAAGAACAAGAAAAACTTA
>JAYUUR010000323.1:0-12082 GCA_043754475.1 Saprospiraceae bacterium
TGTCTTGATGAATACCAATCACATCGCCCGGACCAATGAGCGTAAAATCCCTTGTCAAAGCCCCTGCATTGAGGTCAATGGACAATTTTATGGTCGCACGGTCAGCAGCAGGTGGCACACCCACGCCCAGCGTATCCGGCTCGGAGATATTGGCGGCGATACCTTTTCGCGCCCATGATTTGAACAGATATTTGGCTACTTCGGGCATGTTCTTTAATGTTGCAATTCAAAATGATTTATTATCTGTACTTCACCTGCTAATTCAGGTTTTTCTTTAATCAATTTATTATAGGCTTGATAAGCATCGGCTTCAGAATCGTGTAGCAAATTGACCGAATGCAGCTTCATATCGCTGACATTAGCAACCGCATATTTCGGTTTTGTAATCACTACTTCAGGCGGTGCGTTGAATGAAACACGGTTATTTTGTTTCGATAAAACGGATTTGCGAACGGCATTTCCACCTAAAAGACGGTTGTATGCCATGATGCCAAATTTTATAATGCCTTTGAAAAGTCGCTTATTTTCTTTCTTTTTCAAGTAAATCAACTCATAATCGACATCTTTTGCAACGGGTTTGCCTGTGCGGATGTTGGCAGTACCCCTCAGTATAAAACCACTTCGACGGTCTTCAAATGACTTGCGGCTGAGTTTTTGGTCGTCGCTCAATATCTCAAATTGATTGGCGGCGAAGGACTCTAAAACGTTGTTGTAATCGGTGCTGCTATCGAGTGCAATATTGCCCGATGGATGCACGATTTGAGCATTTTTAAACTCAAATCGCTTATCCGTTTTAGGTGCTTTATTGCCATACTTTTGAATATCAAATTTCAAAGGCAATGTCCTTTGGCTAAAAGTCAAAACGCCTGCAGGATGAACCACAATTTGCTCCGCCACTTTTGGCAACTCTTTGATGCTGACGTGCAAGTGATTATTAGGCGGCAATTCAGCCCGCCAATTGCGTGTATCGGCAAAATCCCTTTCGAGGAGCAAGCGCAACTCTTCGGTTTCGCTTAAAACGGCAGATGGTGGATCGCCCCAAGTGACGTGGAAACCAACGGATATTTCAAAGAAAAGAATGGTCAAGCTTGCTTCGCCGTTAACATCCCACGGCGTTGGACCCGACAATGTACCACGCACGTCAATGCCCGCAATGGTGGATGTGCCTGAGCGCAATGCCAGACCTGCATAGAATTTAATGATGAACATAAAGGGATCGAATTGAAATAATACATCAAATCCCAAATATCCATAGACATTGAAGCCGGCTGCCTCAGCATATAATTCCACTTTCGCCCCAAACTGCACGGTGTTTGTCGTAATAGCAAAATAGCATTCCACCCGTAGGCGAGGGTTATCACCTGAGAGCAAGCTGATACCGAGCCTGTCCATATTGCGGAAGCCGTTGGGCAGCGCAGGGATGGTCGGAATATCTCTAAAATCGGGGTGAAAACCGCCGATGCTGATAGCAAATGTCTTCTGAGTGCCCCACGAAATGAGGAATGCCAAGCTGCCCGTTAGGTTGAAAGCTAATAAATAAGAATCGTACAAGTCCGCACGGAAGAAAATATAGCCTTCTTTGAAATCCAAAACGCCTATAAAATTGACTTGCAAACGCAATATGGCAACATCCGGTGTAGGCAATCCTGCTTTGATAACACCAACGATAACAATAATTGGGTCGGGCAAATCCAATAAAAGGCCTATTTCAACTGTCAAAATTGAAGGTGTTCCCCAACCTAATTTTGCCATTGGACCGACGATAAAATGGTCAGGTTGAGGCGGGAAAAACTGCTTAATATCGCTGATAATGCGGTTGATATTAGCGACGACATTTTCAGGGAAAAGAATACTTTTTATAGCATTTGTCTTGATACCTTCTTGTAGAGCTGAGACGCGCATCGTCCGATTTAAGCCAAAAATACCGCCTACGCCATTGAGTGTAAAGCCAAATCCTAATTGAATAGGTGTAAATTCAGCGGCAATAAGAATGAGCATCGAGAACCCCTTGCTACCATCGGGCATCTTGGTATTAATCAAACCAACGGCTTTGACGGAAAACATTTTATTGAAATCCAATTCTAATGCGCCAAAGTATTCGCCTTTATCAGGGTCTAAAAATAGGAAACCACCACCTTTAAATCCCCCTGCATCAAGAGAAAGCCCTACGCCATTCGGTGGTTTGAAACCAATATCCAATTGCGAGAAACCTAAATTGCCTTTTTTATCGGGTGGAAATGAAAATGTCGCTGAAATACCTATATTCTGAACCACGACTACCAAAGGACCCAATTCCGCTTTAAGATTAGCCCCTAATTCAATTGGTATTTTCCCATCTTTAAATTTTAAAGCGAGCGTCAGTCTTTCTAATGAAATAAAAGCCAATTGGATATGCGTCGGAATTTGGATTTCTAAAGCCCCACTGCCTTTGAAATACACGCCATTTTTACTTGAAAAGCCTATGCCAATATCAAAATCCGCTTCAAATTTGGGTATCGGAATGAGTTTTTGAATAAACCCATCACCACTGGATACGTCAACGACAATTTTACCACCATTGATAGCACTTTCAATTAAAAAATTGCCATCGCCTTTTGTACCGTTCCACGCTAATTGCGTTTTCGTTTGAAAAATATACTCTGCTATTTCAAAACGGCTCGCACCTGCCTGACCGACGATGATAAAAGGTTCACCGCTTTTGCGTTTACCAATCCATTTCAATAAAAAACTGCCTGCAATAGCCCCACCCGCAGGCGGCGGTTTTACGGCAATATTGCCATTGGGTTGGAGGGTTATTTCTACGCCAACGGGTAATTCAGCATCTACTTGTGTTTGAACTTTAAATTCATCTTGCTCAAAGGTTTGCAGCCCGCTATCCACTTTCGATTTGACTTTAATATTCAATCCTTTGGGGTCAATATCGGTCTTTGGCGCAATTTCAATGATGGATAAATCCAATTTAGCATTGGGCAATGTTTCATCAAAAAGAATAGGCACACCCGCATGAGAAAGGATATTTTCCGCTTGAGCAAACAGTTTTTTACCATCAAAAGTAGGCTTGCCCCAATCGTATCTATTTTTCAATTGCTCGCCGCCTTCACTGAGCCAAAGCCCCAATGCACTGAGGTTGTAAGTATGGATTGTAAAAGGTGGATTATTAGGATCTACTGAACCTTCATTTTGTTTAATGCTTTCTAAAACCCCGAGAAATTGTAGTATTTGATTAAAACCGGGTACTATTTCAAGGTATTTATTCAATAAATAATTCAACAGCTTCTCAGGCACTTGGCTCGCATTGGGTACACCTGCACCACTCAACCCTGTTTTAATATCATCAAAACCTTTAATCGTTTCAGAAATAGTCTTGATAACGGCTGCGCCTTTACTGATAATATCGCCTAAGTTTTCAGCTTCGATAGCCGTAATCAGTGCTGTCGTTTGGGTTATCAGCGAAGTGACTTTAGTTACCGTTGTACTGAGGGGGGCTGCCACCATGTTCTCTTGGGCAGCCGTTATTTTGATGCCCAAACTTGCCAATACAATCCTCGCTCTACCGGGAGTCAAGTCATCGGTCAAGGGTTTTAGCACTTTGGATAATTCGAGTGCTACGGTTTCTATGGTTCCTGCAGGGTTGCTCATGTGAGGGCGGCTGTTTTAAATTTATTGATCAAGGCAGGCACTGAGTCCACATTTTCAGCATGGTTAATAATGTCTAAACCGTATTGATTAATGTCCTCACGCAAAGCATCGCTGCCATTTTCTTTCAAAGTAGCCCCCATTTTTATGAGCAGCGTTTGTAAGGAAATACCTTTGACAGTAGGCGGTATTTTATAGTCCTCGTCCTTAGCACTATTCATAAAATGCACCGTAAAAGCAGGACCTTGATGCCGATGCCAAACGACTTTTACAGCGCGGTTGTGATTGATGAGCGTCAACACTTCACGCCTATGATATTGCACTAAAGGACGCCATTCAAGCGGCAAACTGTTTAAAATTGAAGCATTTTCATCTACAATTGGGATAGATTTTGAAGCCGTCCGCCTTTCACCACCACCCGGCGGAGAAGCCGATAAAGTAATGGGAAAACCATTTGTAGAAAGCGCACTTAAAACATTACTGATATTATTAGCGATGGATAATTTGACAGAATTGCTTGTAGAATCGCCTGCCCAATTAAGCCCAACGATATCATTATTAGCATCCAAAACAACAGCTCCCGAATCACCTGGATTAGAAAAAGCCTTTTTTCCGTTTTCAGCTTCGTAAGTTTCAGCAGGGTCAGGGATAATAACTATTTGACCCAGACGTACCGAAATAGCCCCTCCCGCAGGGTCGGTGGCTGCTACCGCCGCATCACCTATATGTACTACTTTGCCTGTCGTAAATCCGGACCTCGCGCCTATTTTCCGAACCACACCATTCACTACTGCTGCGGCTGTTGCTCGTACTCGCAACGTTTGAGAAGTTGCGCCGTTGGTAATCACTAAATTAGGCGTTTCGCTGCTATTAATTTTGGCAATAGCGCAATCCACCGTAGCATTTTTAATACCGATAATGGACTCTCCAATCACACCGCAATCGCAGCAGCAACAAGAGCTATAAGTATGCTGCCCCACTTTAACCTTAGTGGTATTAACCGCCAATGTACTATCATAAAGCACATGTTTATTCGTCAATAAAATGGGTGTATTGTCTGCCAGTTTCCCAAACCAGCCTAATGTGCCGCCGTAAGGATTTGAGTTGGTTTCGGAACCGATGGCGATGCCGCCTTTGATAGGTCTGTAATCGTTTATGTCTTCCCGTTCGACGAAGGCTTCTTCTTGAATATTGTAAGGCAATATAACGTCCGTTCTGAATCCTTCTATGAATGGGGGTATCACATCTTCAGGGGCAATATCTTGTAAAGGTCGCTTGGCGTCCACAAAAACTCTGATAGAAATTTCTTCTGTAAATTCACCGCGTCGTTCTTTCACGCCTATGCCGACGGCAATAACCCCTGCTTTTTTTAATAATGTGGCTTTGATACTGTCTAATTGGCTCAACATGTCCTCTTGAACCATTTTATATTCATATGCTTCCATTATTGATTATTTGAAGTTAAAAAATACTATAGTTAAATTGCCTATTACCTATTACTCATGTTAGAATTGGCTTAGAATTACATTCAAAACTGATTCAAAACTGATTCAAAACGATGCCTTTAGGGTCTAATTTTAAGGTGAGCGTTTTGGTGATTAAACCATCTTTGGGCGTTGATATGTCAAGATGAAATTCTTTTAAAGGGATGCGTGTTTCTATTTCTGCTGCCGACATTTCTACTTTTTTCACACATTCTTTTTGCGACAACCATTGTTTAAAACTCTCTAAAGCTGTTTCTTTAGGCAAATTATTGACCGTCGCCAAAAAGGTATTGACTTCCGATTTTAGGCAATCACTGTTGTTCTCAATGAGGCAAGTACAGAAATCTTTTTTCATATTTTTTGTTTTGAAACATCCATTGTTTGAAAGAAAAAGAATGGGCAATAACAATGGATAAAAGATGATAGGAAAATTTTTCATTTGATAGTTCATCGTGTGCTTTTTAAACCAGGCTTGACGTATAATTGAGTCTTAATAAGTCAATCAAGTTTCAATTTGCAGTTATATTTAATTTGATGCAAGGGGTAAAAATATATTTTTAAATAAAAATGTATAAATCATTTAAAATCAATAATTTATAATTGTGTTTAAATTTAAATAAAAAAAATTAAATTTATAACTCGTTGAAAATCAGATAAAACAGCCCAAATACTGAGGGGGTAAAGAATCGATTTTATTGGGTGCGATGGGACACACAATCAGTCGCATCAGCCTAATCAGTGTCCCATTGCACCTTAATCGGAAATTAATGAATTCATGCTCTAATACACACAGGTTTGGTAAAATTTGTATTTTAATGCCTTAAAGTAAAAAAATTGCAATTTTTGCAAATTATCATAGTCATTTGAATAGAACATAATACTTTTATGCAAAATTTGCAAAATATTTGTAAAAAAAACTCAAAATGCCTCTTTAAGCCTAAAATACTGAGGGGGGGTATGAAGTATATAGTTCAAAAGTTTGAGTAAACAAAAGTTTATTTTTAATGAAAAACATACAAAATATGAAAAATCAATTGGAAAAAATCAACACCAACATTTTTAGCACCTCCAAAGAAGCATCAAGTGTAGTGGCTCAAAAGATTGCCGACCTCATAAAATCAAAGGCTGCGAAGGGCAAAATGTGCGTTCTCGGCTTGGCAACAGGCTCTACCCCTACTTCGGTATATGCCGAATTGATTCGGATGCATACTCAAGAAGGCTTGAGTTTTAAGAATGTCGTCACCTTCAATTTGGACGAATATTTTCCCATGCCACCCGATGCTTTGCAGAGCTACGTCCGTTTCATGAAAGAGCATCTTTTTGATAGTATCGACATTCTTCCTGAAAATATTCACATACCAGATGGTACTGTCGATAAAGAAAATATCGCCGATTTTTGTAAAAAATACGAAGAAAAAATTAAAAATTTAGGTGGTTTGGACTTGCAAATACTCGGCGTCGGTCGCACAGGACATATTGGCTTCAATGAGCCGGGTGCGGGTATTCACTCCCGTACGCGCTTGATTACGCTCGATCATATCACGATTACAGATGCTGCCAGCGATTTTTTTGGCGAAGAATATGTGCCACGCAAAGCCATCACAATGGGCGTTGGGACGATTATGGAAGCTAAGGAAATTATCCTCATGGCTTGGGGTGAAAACAAAGCGCCGATTATTCGCAAGACTATTGAAGGTGAAATCAGCGACCATGTACCTGCTACTTATCTACAAAATCATCCCAACACAACGGTTTACCTCGATGAAGCAGCATCCGCTGAATTAACAAGAGTGAAAATACCGTGGTTACTGCGCGAATGTGATTGGAATGACCCTTTCCTCATCAAACGCGCTGTGATATGGTTGAGTACAACCTTGAAAAAGCCTATTTTAAAACTGACCAATGCCGATTATTCTGAGCACGGCATGAGCGACCTCGTGACGGAATACGACACCGCGTACAATGTGAATATCAAAGTTTTCAACGGCTTGCGCCATACTATCACAGGTTGGCCCGGCGGCAAACCAAGCGATAATAATGCTAATCGCCCTGAGCAATCGGCGGTTTTTCCTAAGCGCGTCATTATTTTCAGCCCGCATCCCGACGATGATGTGATTTCGATGGGCGGCACTTTTATCCGCTTGAGCGACCAAGGGCATGAGGTACATGTGGCGTATCAAACCTCGGGCAATATTGCCGTTTTCGATGATGATGTGGTGCGTTTTGCCGATTTTGTCAATGATTTTCACGCCATGTTCGATTTAGATAAAGGCGTAACGCAGCTCATGTTTGAAGGCATTAAAAAGCAATTACATGATAAAAAAGCCGGTGAAGTGGATTCTGCGGATGTTCAAAAACTGAAAGGCTTGATTCGACGCGGCGAGGCAAAAGCAGGCTGTCGGTACGTAAGTGAAAAAGTAGTGCCGCACTTCCTCGACATGCCTTTTTACGAAACGGGCACTGTGAAAAAGAAGCCCATCAGTCAAGCAGACATTGACATTATCAAAAATCTTTTAACCGAAATACAACCGCATCAAATATATGCCGCAGGTGATTTGAGCGATCCGCATGGTACGCACCGCGTCTGTTTGGATGCTATTTTCAAAGCTGTCAATGAATTAAAACAAGATAAATGGATGCAAGATTGTAGCGTGTGGCTATATCGGGGCGCATGGCATGAGTGGGAAATTGAAAATATCGACATGGCAGTACCCCTCAGTCCTGACGAGCTTTTACGCAAACGCCGCGCTATATTTAAGCATCAAAGTCAAAAAGACCGCCCATTATTTCCGGGTACGGATTCGAGAGAGTTTTGGCAAAGAGCGGAAGAGCGGAATCGAGGCACTGCTAAAACGTACGATGCCCTCGGCTTGCCTGAATATGAAGCGATTGAGGCTTTTAAACGGTGGTATTTTTAGATTTAATCCAAATAAATTTTCAAATCTTCCAATCGAATAAAATGCCCTTCTTGGGTTTGGAAACGCTGTTTGCCTGCAAAAACCACATGGGTTTCAACTTTTAATGTAGGCGATACTAAATTTTTCCACGCTATCAAATTTTTAAAAAATGCTAAATTGAGCGTCATACTTGATTTAATTTCAAAGGCTTTAACCCCATCAGGTAGCTCTACAATCAAATCAATTTCTTTACCGGCTTGGTCTTGCCAAAAATAACAAGGGGCTGTTTTACCTTGATTGTAAAAATATTTGAGGGTTTCGGCGATGATTAAATTTTCAAAAAGTCCACCCCTCAAATAATGGTTCTCTACTTGTTGCTTGGTCTGAATATTCAATAAAGCACAAGCTAAACCTGTATCATAAAAATAAATTTTAGGTGATTTGACATGCCTTTTATTAAAATTTTGATAGTAAGGTGGCAACAGATACACCACATAACTGGCTTCTAAAACCGATACCCACGATTTTATAGTGTTCACAGCTACGCCACAATCGTTTGCCAAAGATGTATAATTCAGCACTGTTCCGATACGCGCTGCACACATTTTCATGAAACGCGTGAATTGAGTCAAATCGCTGATATTTTTTAAGGTTCGCACATCTCGCTCCAAATAAGTTTGGATATAATTGGGATAATAGTCTGGCGGCTCTATATTTTTATCATAAATCCTTGGATAAAAACCTCGAAATAACCATTCATCAATGCTCGAATGAATAAAAGCCGTTGTCGCTAATTCCTCATAACTGAACGGCAACAACTTCAAAAGTGCTACGCGCCCTGCCAATGATTGAGAAATATTTTGCATCAATAGAAAATTCTGAGAGCCTGATAAAATGAACATACCTGTTTCATTTTTGGTGTCCACAATGGTTTGAATGTAGGAAAACAAAGAGGGAACGTACTGCACTTCGTCTAAAATAGCTCCATTTGGATAGTTGGATAAAAAACCTCGTGGGTCTGTTTCAGCAAGCAATCTAATATCGGGGTCTTCAAGCGAGACATAAGGCTTTTTAGAAAAAAGGCTTTTGACTAACGTGGATTTTCCCGATTGTCGAGGACCCGTTATGACGATAATGGGGAATTTTTCACTCAACGCTTTCGCTTTAAAAGCGATATTTCTTGAAATCATGATTCAATTTTTTTGACAAATTTGCAATTGAATTGCAAATTTGTCAAAAAAATCTATAAAATTCTAATTAGAAAACTAAAATCACCTTATTTTTTTACCCCCTCAGTATTAGGCGCAATCTTTTCAATCTGCCTACGCAAACTGTCCAATCGGCTTAAAAATGGTTGTTCTAAAGGTTCAAAAATGTCTTTAAACAGCTTTTTGATGGTATCAATAACAGCTTCACGCAACACTGGCAATTGACGAAAATCTTCAACCAATTTATTAGCGACCAAATGCGCCCGTTTAGTGGCTTCAAATTGCTTCGTCACAAGCGCAACGGCACGCTCGGTTACTGAGGGGTCTTGCTCGACGAGGATGCGAATTTGGTTATTAATGGCACTGAATAATTCTGCTTGTACAGCTTCATATTCATTATAAAGTGCTGTCAATTGCTCTTGTTGAGCGCGTTTTTGGGCTTGATTTTGAGCCTGTTTGGTGGCATTAAATTGTTTATCGGTTTTGAAACCCTTCGTCAAGGCTTCCAAAAAAATACCTGCAGGATTGTTCGCTTTGCCCTCTTTTATTTTTTCTTTGGTAAAATCAATGGCGGTTTCAGCGTCTGCTGTGGCTTTGCCTTTCATACGCTTCAAAAATTCCGTTTTTGACACATTCCATTCAACATTTACCCGTTCCAAAAGTAATTCTAAATCGCCTACTGGCTTCTCCCCTACTCCCTCAGGTTGCTTCGTCCCTCGCAATGACAATGCTCCGCTCGCAGTGACAATCTCTTCGGGCGTATAATCTGCTTCAACATCTGATAAATCCTCCGCTGGGGTTGTGTTATTGCGTTTGATGGTGAAAAGTATTTCATCTACTTTACGGCTCTTTTTTATCTCTTTATAATCAAAAGATATATCGCAATATTTTTCTAAATCCTCTTTTGAGCGGTCAATCACGTATCGCCGAAAATCCGCGTACAATTTGTATTTATCGCCCAATTCCAAGACCGTTTTCAGATATTCCACTTCCAGCCGCACTTCTCCTTGATATTCATAACTTTTTAAAATTTCAAACATCCGAATCGAATGCGTGCTTTGCAAACCGACAATATTGTGCAAATCATATTTTGAAAACCGCCTTTTCAACTCCAAAAGATGAGGTTTGAGGTCGTCATTAAATTTGAACTCGATGTAGGCATTGTCCTTTTCGCGGTCTTCGGGTTTGGTGTAGCCCGTTATGATGCGCATTTCGCCGTATCGCTGATGCCCTTCTTCTGAGATATAGGGGATTTTGAGGGAGAGATTGTACAATTGCTTTGGGATATTGGTGATAATATCATACACCTCCTTGCCATCGCCTGAATTAAAAAAGCGAATCAAATCCGAAATATAGACCCGCTGCATCTTGAATTCCCGTGCATCTTTATCTATTTGCCCGACGAAATAATTAAAAATCCGCTTTTGCCAAAGCGAAAAATTATACTTCGCCAAAACGAGGTCATTCGAGGTGACAACGAGCGATGAACTGAGCGCGATGGTATTTTTAAGAGACTTTTTTGGCATAAATCAAATATGAGTAATTTACGGAAGTCCATTTTTAATTGGCTAAAAGAGCCTTTGGTTGGGGTAAAAATATGAAAATCTTTAAAAAAAAAGTAAAATTTTCATATTTAGATTGATTAGATAATTTTGGAGGAGATATGTCTTAAAACCACACCGTAGTTTACTCATAGTTTACTCCGTAGTTTACTCATGTTCCGTAGTTTACTCATAGTTAACCGTAGTTTACTCATAGTTTAACCGTAGTTTACTCATAGTTCACCGTAGTTTACTCATAGTTAGGGTACTTAAACCATTGATAATCAAATAGTTATGTCAGCCTAAACAATAAACTATTTAAACATTTAAAACAACAACATGCAGCATGTTGTTGTTTTTTTTAAAATTTTTAAATTTAAATTTTAACCGCCGCCGAACTATGAGTAAACTACGGAAATAGTTATGAGATATAAGAGATGAGTTATGAGTGTGTTGAACTCATAACTCATCTCTTATATCTCATAACTACTTACTCATTTCCTTTTCCACCAATTTACGAATAAAAGCTTTCATATCCGTTTTTTGTTGGATAACACAGACTTTTAATTGGATAAAAACACTCTCAGGCAAATCTACCGACACGCGCAAGAGGCGTTCGGGCTCAATGATGAATTTCGGTTTGCGTCCTCGTTTGCCTTTTTCTGTTTCTACCGTAGTTTTCTCATAGTTCGCAGAGGTGGTCTTTTTGTCGGCTTTATTAGCTTTTGATTGGACGGGCTTTTTTTCTTCAACAATGGCTATAGGCGGCGGCATTGTTTCAGTTTTTTCAACGGGTTTTTTATCGTGGATGAGCCGCGTCATTTCCTCTACCGAGTCAATACTGAGGGGGGTAACGGTTATACCCAAAGTGCGTTTGATGTCAATCTTTTTGCTCATGTTGTTCAAATTTATTTCAAGAGTGATTGAATTTCTTTAGATAATTCGCCTATTTCTTTTTTGGCTTTTTCATCTTTCGTATCATGTACGCTGATGCCTGATATGGTGGCTTCTCGATACGATACCCGGTTGTTTAATTTTGTTTTTAAAATAGTAATGCCAAAATCTTGAATAGCTATCACCACTTCCCTATCCAATGTAGTGCGGTCATTGTACCGATTAATGACAACGGCGATATCCACTTTTCCACCATAACTTTCTTTGGTCACTCTGGCTTCTTTATAGCGTTCCAAAAAGTTTTCTAATGCCCATATATCGCCGCCGCCGGGCAATATCGGCACTACTACCAAGTCGGACAAGATGATTATGCGTGTTGTCAGCTCGGTCAATGCAGGTGTTCCGTCCACAATAACAAGGTC
>JAYUUR010000324.1:0-3974 GCA_043754475.1 Saprospiraceae bacterium
TTTCGCTAAAAAATGCTTATTTTTAGTAAAAAAACTACATTTTTGACGATTTTTAAAAATAGTTTTGTCATAGAATTGTCAAAGCGGAAATTGCTGCAATATTATACACCTCCGGTGCTTTTCACTTTTCACTTTTCACTTGTTTTAAAGCCACGACCCCCCTCAGTACAAGCTCCGTTTCGGCAGGAAAGGTATTGGCAATAATCGTTATTTTTTTGATTTGAGCGTCTTGTTTTCCTTCAGTATCGAACGTGACATTTATTTTATCGCTTGCGCCAGGTGCTATTGGGCTTCGATTCCATTCAGGCACCGTACAGCCGCAGGTGGTGCGCACATCCGAAATCAAGAGTGGTTGGTTGCCAGCATTTTTAAATGTAAAACTATGTTTCACAATTGCCCCCTCAGTCACTTCGCCGAAAACGAAGGCATTTTCATCTAAAGCTATTTTAGGAATATTGAGCGTATCTAAGGGTTTGTCCGCACTGATAGGCATCCGCACGATGTCGGCATTACTCGTTTTATTATCGAGGCGCACCTCTTCCAAACCATTATCTTTTTTATCCTCATTCTGCTTACAAGCATAAAAAGCGGAGACCAGTAATAATAAGGTGACAATTTTTCTCATTTTATTAAAATATTTAATGAACGCAAAGGTAATTTTTTATAAAGTTTTTAAAGGAAAAAAAAAAGCACCTCGACATAATCGAGACGCTTTTCAATATGAAAAAAGGGTATTAATTAATTAAAAATTAAGCTGCAGGTTTGAGATTTAAAATTTCCTCAACCTGTATTTCATTCATACTCAAATAGTTGTCGTCATTTAATAACTGAATAACAAAATGCGCGTTATCTGCATGTAGCGATAATTTCATTTTCTCTAACAGGTAAATAGAACGGCTCAATTTTTCAAAATGCTGAAAAAGTAGCTCGTTGACACTATTGTCGATGTATAAATCAGACATGGAAGGAAGGTTTGCGCTCGAATCGGTACGATGAGTGCCTTCGACTTTCACAGTTCTGAATTTTTCTAAAATCCGCCGTGTTTTTAACTCGATAAAATCAATTTTTGAATCAATAATACCGTACACGTAATCCAAAATCGGCATTTTCTCTCCCCACAGAGTACCGAATTGGGTCTTTGCAATGAGACCGTTCATGCTAATGTGTTTTTTAATAGTTTAAATAAAATGAACCAGTCTTGGTTTTCTCATAAAGCACATGTAAGATGTCGTTTTTACGAATACAATAACAATAATAGTATGTTCGTGGGAAATTGTTGCAATGAATGAACTATAAATAGTATCAGCTCAAATGCGAAAATAAAGTGAAGTTCGTGGGATGAAAAAAGTTTGTCGTGTGCTGTCAAATATATGATTAAAATATTTCAACAACTATGCCAATTTATAATATTTAAACAAATAATCTTCATAAAACATTGTTACTGCTTGTTTAAAGTATTTTTAATTTAAAATATGTTTTAAAAAGATAATTGATTTGTTTATATAATTAGTTAGTAAACTATCTTTACGAATGTTTCGGATAAGTGTTTCATATATTCTAATTTATTTTATTGTTTAGGGTTTAATAAAACTTTTTAATTTTGCCATCGTAAATGTGCTCTTATCCAAATCATCCAACTTTATATTATGAGAAATCTAACTTACATCCTTACTTTCCTTTTATTTATTGCTCACAATCTTCTTCTTGCTCAAACCTCCAAGCCTTCTGATTTTCAAATCAATATTAAAAAGGCGGCGCATCCAATTAAAATTGATGGTGATTTAAGTGAAGCAGATTGGCAAAACGCTGAAACTGCTACCGCTTTCCAAGTCCATTATCCTCAAAATGGTGTGCAGCCGCGTTTCAAAACCGAAGCGAAAGTGACCTATGACGACCACTTCTTATACATTGCTTTCTCTTGTCAAGATTCGGGCAAGCACATTATTCAGACCTTAAAACGCGATGTGGATTATTTTGATTCGGATGGTGTCAGTGTCGTTATAGACCCGATTGGGCAACAAATCAATGGTTTTATGTTTGGCGTGAGTCCTGAGGGTGTTCAATCTGAAGCTCTTGTTTCTGACGATATTAGTTTTGAATGGGACAATAAATGGTTTGCAGAAGCCAAATATACCGCCGATAGCTGGACGGCAGAAATGGCTATTCCCTTCAAAACTTTGAGATATGATGTTGCCAATACCACTTGGAAAATTAATTTTATTCGCAATGACCTCAATCGGGGGCAATATTATACATGGACTAAGGTGCCAGCACAGTTCGATGGCATTTCCCTCGCCTACACAGGTACGCTGAATTGGGATAAAAATCCACCCCTTGAAAAGTCGAATATTGCATTGATTCCTTACACAAGTGGTTCATTGTCAAAGGATTATGAGAATAGTAAAAATACTGAGGGGTCGCCTCATGTGGGTTTGGATGCTAAAGTAGCTTTGTCTTCATCGCTCAATTTAGATGCTACAGTCAATCCCGATTTTTCACAAATTGAAGTAGATGAACAGGTAACTAACTTGACGCGTTTTAACATATTTTATCCTGAAAAGCGAACTTTTTTCCTTGAAAATAGTGATGTTTTGGCGTCATTCGGTATTCCACCCGCTCGACCGTTTTTTTCACGCACTATTGGTTTAAATACTGAGGGGGTAGCTGTGCCCATTTTATATGGCTTGCGATTGAGCGGCAATGTGTCGGATAAGCTGCGCATTAATGTTTTTAATATGCATACTCAAGAGAAAGGGGCTAATTTTGGACAAAATTTTACGGCTGCTGCGGTTCAGCGGTCGTGGGGGCGTTCTTTCGTCAAATTAGGTTTTTTGAATAAACAAAACTTTGAAAAATTTGAACCGTCGAAAACGGATTATGGACGGAATGCTTTGCTTTCAGGCTTGTTTGTTTCAAAGGATAATCGTTTGCAAGTTTGGTCGGAACTGCAACATTCGTTCAAACATCAAATTAATTCAAAAAATAATGTCTTCTCTACGGGTTTTATGTGGCAAGATAAAAACTGGGATTTTTTACAAGATTTCCTAACGATAGGCAGTAATTACTATGCTGATATGGGTTTTATCAATCGAATCCAAAATTACGATGCCCTCAGAGATACCGTAATTCGCTTAGGATTCAAGCAAAATTTTAATGAAATCAATTATATTATCAGACCCACGAAAGGGCGAATTACGTTGCATCAATTCGGTCTCGAAAATTTTATCGTTTTTAATACCGACAATAGTTTGAACGAATGGTTCGACCGTTTTCGTTATTTTATGACTTTTAAAAACACCAGCGAACTGAAATTGCGGTTTGATAATACGACTGAAAATCTACCTTTTCCCTTTAGTTTTTCCGATGATTTCGCCCTTTTACAGCCTAAAAAATATCATTATTATTACGGCATTGTACAATATGATTCTGACCGGAGGAAGCCGTTTTATTGGAATATAAGAACCTTGACGGGCAAATTTTACAATGGCAATAGAACGAGTTTGCAAGGCGGTATCGCTTATCGAGCGCAACCTTGGGGCAATTTCTCCTTGAAATTTGATTGGAACAGCGTCTCTCTACTTGGAAAAGAGGGTAAAAAAGCGACCACTACTTTTTTGCTTTTAAGCCCTAAAACAGAATTCAATTTCAGCCGCACCATGTCATGGACGACATGGTTTCAATACAATACCCAAGAGAACAATGTGAATATCAACAGCCGTTTTCAATGGCGTTACAAGCCCATGTCCGATTTATTTGTCGTTTATACCGACAATTATTTTGCAGAAGAAGAATGGCGCGGCACTCAACGGTTCAAACCGTTTGCGCCTAAAAATAGGGCATTGGTTTTTAAAATGTCTTATTGGTTGAATTTGTAATAAATATCAGAACTCCTGCAAAACGCTTTTCTTAATATTGAAAAAATTAATAGTCGTAATCAAAAATATCAGAGCGATACCTGTTAAAATGACTAAGCC
>JAYUUR010000325.1:0-3973 GCA_043754475.1 Saprospiraceae bacterium
ATGGAAGTGTCTGAAAACGGCGACATTGCCAATTGGAAAATACCCGGCAAGATGGTGAAAGGCATGGGTGGCGCAATGGATTTAGTCGCTTCCGCTAAAAATATCATCGTCGCCATGCAACACGTCAATAAAGACGGTGAGTCTAAATTATTGAAAAAATGTAGCCTTCCTATTACGGGTTTGAACTGCGTTAAAAAAATAGTGACTGAATTGGCGGTTCTTGAAGTGATGCCCGAAGGTGGGTTTAGGCTCTTGGAAACAGCCCCCGGCGTGTCTATTGAAGATGTGCAAAAAGCAACCGAAGGCAAACTTATCGTAGATGAGAATGTAGTAGAAATGACTTTATAATGATAAATAAGCGAGACACTTGTTTATTAGGTGCCTCGCTTATTTTACAAAAATACTGAGGGGTATTGAATAATATGCAACTGATTTTCAATAAGTTATGATAGAATCAATTTTTTTATCATGTCTTATTTTAAAGACATCAAATATTCTACAACATCTACCAATTCTTCTTTATTCAAAGTTTCATTAAGACTCGAAGGCATCAACGAATTAGGCATTTGAGTTTTTGATGCAATATCTTTCTTTTTTATGCTTTGAATAACGCCCCCAGCCATTTTCAAAACCACCTCTGTTTGTGTTTGACTTGTGATAATACCGATGTAAGTAGAGCCATTTTTCGTTAGCACTTTCCACCCTTCATATCCGAAACTAATGCCGGCATCTGGATTCAAAATAGCAGCATACTGACCTTCTTTAGAGAGTTTAGAACCAATGTTGCTGAGTTTTGGTCCAAAATCAATACCTTCATTTTTTACTTGGTGACAAATACCACAAAATGTTTTGAACAGTTCGGTGCCTTTTATAACGTCACCTTTCATGCCCACCATTTCAGATATTTCAGGCATTTTATTAGTTGTAGCAACGGTAGCAGGGGCATTTGGAAGATAGTTCTGCGCTTCTTTACTCACCTGTTTGCGCCAAGCCTTGCTTACACCTTTGACGGCAGCTGGAATGAATCTTTTATCAATTTTACCTGCTTTAAGATATTTCAAAACCATATCCTCGCCACCCCAACTGCCGCCGATACTTTCAAACGCTTTGCTTCTGAAACTATCAGAACGGTTGACGTTGAAAGCGGCTTCATTCAGCAAATCAAGCTGCATTTTACCACCGGTTGAGCGAATAGCGGAGAGGATTTTCACAGCCTCATCTTCTTTTTTAGGATTGTTGACGATGGCTCGCAACGCAGCACCCCCCTCAGTATTTTTCATTAAAATATCGCTGGCGGCTCTGGCGTTTTCACCCTTGTTGACCATGTCTAACAGCCGCGCGTTTTCTTCAGCTAATAAATAGCGGTCAGCAAATTCAAGGTATTCTTTTCCTTTCAAGTTGACCATCAAATTGCGTAAAGCCGATTTTGCTTCTACATTATTTTTAACAAAATCAGCATCTAAATGGCGCAAAGCGATGGTTGTCAATTCAGGGTTTTTTGTAGCATTTTCTTTAATAATTTTAAGCAAAATAGTCGATTTATTCTTACTCGGAACGAAATCAAAGGCTCTAAAATAACGCAAACGGTCTTTCAAAGCGGTTGTGCTATCACTGGCTAAAGCGCTTAAAAGTTCAGCCGATTTTTCACCCCGCGAACGCCATACGATATCTTTAACCCCTTCTTTAGATTGTTGAAATTCACTGACCATTGTAAGCATTTTTCCCAATAAATCATCCCATTGCCCATCAGCACCAATACCCAATGCTTCTAAATACCAACGGTCTTGACCCGTATGTTGCGCTGCTAAAATGTACAAAAGCAGCGACGTTTCAGGTGATTTTTGATGATGCAAAGCCAAAGCACATTCACGCCGAACTTGTACATCTTTATCGCCGACAAGCTTTTTTACAAACGCCACAATGTCCATTTTGCTCTGCCGAGCCGCTCGAATAGCAGCAATTCGAATGTCCGGATTGGCATCTTTTGACCCCATTTCAATGTATTTTTGACCATTTTGACCTTTTGCTAAAAGCCAAAATGCCCTTGCTTTCATGCGTGGATTGGTAGCTGAATAATATAAATTCATGAGTGCCGAATCAGCTTTTGCACCGCCTTTATGCAAAGCATTCCAAGCTTTCCAACGAACTGATAGATTGGGATTTTGTAAGGCTTCGATTGCCCCTTGCGTGTCGTCATAATTATAAGTCGGAATTTTATATTCGGTTTTTGGAGGAGCAACTCTAAAAACCCGTCCGCGATTCAAATCTCCTGCTTGATGTCCTCCCACGCCCGGATCGTACCAATCCGCTACCATCAATGAGCCATCGGGTGCCACGCAAACATCCGAAGGGCGAAACCATTGATCACCCACGCCTTCCAAAATATTGACGATACTCGCCTTATAACCCGCGCCATTTTTTTCAACTGGATAAGCTCGCACCACATTGGGTCCGGCATCGCTGTGAATCATTTGACCTCTGAACACTTCGGGCAGCAAATCGCCCTCGTATATACACATGCCCGTAGGCGAACCCGCGCCCGTTTGTAAGAGATTGGGCACAACGCCCGGGTCGTTGAGATGCCAATGCCGCAAGGGAATTTCAGGCTCAATATTCGTCCTATTGGCTTGCCAACCCGCGCCCGTCATTTCATCGGTATAACCATAATTGCCATAATCCATCACATAGTTGATGCGCACGCCTTTGTTTCCATCATCATCGTTATCGGATTGCCACATTGTGCCGTAGCTATCTACTGCCACTTCGTAATTATTGCGAAAATTATTACCCAAAACTTCAATCTCAGACATATCGGGATTGCACCTAAAAACCATCCCCTGCTTATAATTTTTAAGAGAAATCTCTTTGCCTTCTTTATCTTTTAAGGTCATATTATTTTTATCTTTAAGGGTTTGACCCTCATTGCCGAAGTTGAAATAAAATTTTCCATCGGGACCAAATGTAAAGGCGTGCATACCATGATCATGCTGTTTGCCACCCATGCCTTGCATCAATATCTCTTTTTTATCGGCTTTGCCATCGCCATTTTCATCCGTAAACAGCCAAACGTAAGGGCTTTGCGATACAATCGCTTGATTGCCCATCACCCAAATGCCCAATGGAGATTCAATCTCAACACCTTGATAAAAGACCGTGCTTTTATCGGCTTTTCCATCGCCGTTAGTATCTTCTAAAATGAGAATTCTATCGCCTTCTTTTTTAGTCGGATTACCTGTTATATCAGGGCGATAATTGAACGCTTCGCAGACCCAAACCCGCCCTTTATCATCCACATCGATATTGGTGGGATTGGTCATCATGGGTTCCGAGGCAAAAAGCTGGGCTTCTAAACCATCTGCCACTTTCAGATTTTTGACCGCATTTTCAGGGAGTCTTTTTTCATTTTCAGATAAAGTGTCGCCTAAGCGAGGATTTATAGGTAAAAAGGTAGCATTATTAAAGCTATTGATTAAAAAAAAGCTGCTCAATAAAGGCAAAACAAGCAATAGCTTGATTAGATGTGAGATTCTCATTGGTTGTGTCAGATTTTATTGAAGAAAAAATATGTCTGACAAATCTAAAAATAATCTTTGAAATTCTTTGATTTCAAACATTAATTTACATATTTTTGCTACATGACGATTATTTATCGACATATCAAAAAAACAGCAGTTTACAATTTACTAAGTCCTGCCGTTGCGTGATGCCTTTTTGAAGGCGTTTGGCAACGGCTATTTTCACCCCCTCAGTATGTTACGTACTGAGGGGGTGATTTTTTATTTTAAAACAAACCCTACATTTTTGCCGTAAAAAATCTAATTTTGCGCGCATTTTTAATAAATTGGTAATCAAATAATTATGGAATACAATCCAAGTAGAATCGAAGCGAAGTGGAAACAATTTTGGGCAGAGAACCAAACGTATAAAATAACGAACGGCGGCTCGAAACCTAAATTTTATATTTTGAATATGT
>JAYUUR010000326.1:0-37577 GCA_043754475.1 Saprospiraceae bacterium
GCCCACCTTTCACTATAAATGAACGGCTAAAGCCTTAACTATTTGAGCTTCTTTAACCCCCACCATAAATGGTGGAGTTAGTCAAAAAAGATGTGGGTAATGGACAGAGTTTTTCCGAAGGAATCCCTTTGGGAGAAACTTGCAGCAAGTTATTTGACAAAAAAATAAATAAATTTTTGGACTAACTTAGTCAGAATACTTATTACACAACCCCGGAAGGCGTGACAAATTTGTGAAACTTATGTCATTATATTGCGTTAATTTTGCACAAAGTTTCAATACCATTTTTATAAAACAATTTTGAAAAGCATTTTAAAAAATATAACCGTTGGTTTTCTCATTGTCGTCATCTTGATTTCGACGATGGGTTTCAGCGTGAACACGATGTATTGTCTATGCTTAGGTCAATATGAAGTATCGCTTTTTGAAATTGTTGATAAATGTAAAAAAGAAGAGTCGATTGATTCCGAAATCGCTCAATTGCCGCCGTGTTGTCAAAAAGCGATGACTTGCCATGAGCCTGTAAAAGAGCATAAAGATTGTACGAAGCATGAAAAAAAATACGTCAAAGCAGACCTTAAATTTCTTGAATTTCAAAAGACTGAATTGCCGAAAGCACCTATTTTCGACGTGTTAGTTTCGTTCCATCATAATTTTTATTTTACTTCAAAAATTGCTTTCCTTTCCGAGATTCAGCCGCTTGTAGCTGATAGAGCACCCCCTCAGTATTACGGTCGAAAATTGCTGAATTTTATCCAAGTATATCGTTGTTAGAGATGTCATTGTCCTCTTTGGAATGCTTTTGGCTTGAGTAGCCATGAAGCATAAGTGTTTCATTTACAATAATTTACGCATTATTTTAAAAACATTTAAAAACATTTAAAAACATTTAAAAAGAATAAAAATGAAATCTCTGATGTCAATCCTCAGCCTTGTAGCTGCTATTCTCGTATCTTCATGCGCCACCGCTCAACAATCCGGCACTTCAAAAAAATCTTCTTCTTCATCGAGTATCATAACTGACACCATCCAAGTGACGGGCGTGTGTGGCATGTGCAAACGCCGCATCGAGACGGCTGTATATGGTGTGAAAGGTGTAAGAAATGCCACTTGGAGTTCAAAAACACAAGCCTTGACGGTCTCTTATGATTCTAAAAAAGCGAAAAACGAAGTCATACAAAATCGCATAGCCGCAGCCGGTCACGACACTGAAAAAGTGAAAGCGGATGATAAAGCTTATGGCAAATTGCCAGACTGTTGCAGATACCGCGATGGCATAGAAGTCCATGAAAATTAACAAAAAGCATTTTTTTTATAATCTTTAAATATTTTTTTTCAATGAAAAAACTCGTTTTGATAGTTGCCTTGTTCACCTTCGGCGCAACCGTTTCTTTTGCTCAAAATGCTCCTACTCAGGCGGCTAAAACTGAAAAGCCAGCAGCTAAGAAAAAGGCGGCTAAAACTAAAAAGGCGGCTAAAGCAACAGAAAGTGCCCTGTACGAATGCCCCATGAAATGCGAACCAGCTTCAGCAAAAGCTGGCAAGTGTGGCAAATGCGGTATGGACTTGGTGGCAGTGAAAAAGAAGTAATTTTAGTATTGCTTCAACCCCCTCAGTATTTGGCGTTTTTAATGCTATATCAGTGGTTAACAACTTTGCGAGGGTTTGAAACCCTCGCAAAGTTATGAACTTGCAAAGTTTTATAATAAAATAATGCTTAGTACTGAGGGGTTCACTTTAATCAAAATGTTTTTTGTTAAAATATATAAATCAATGAAAATCAAGATATTATCACTCATCATTTTATTCATCAATGCTTTTTCGATTCAAGCCCAAAACGTAAAAGGCTTGGTGAAAGATGCTAAAAATGAGCCTGTCGTAGGCGCGCACGTCTATTGGATGGATAAAAGCGCGGAGACTTTGACCGATGAAAACGGACGTTTTGAACTGCCTCGAAAGACCGCCGAAACCATGATTCACGTCGATTTTGTCGGCTATGAAATGGTCATGTTGACTTTGAAAAAAGACCAAACGGAGGTGACAATTGACTTGAAAGAGCCGAAGGTTTTGAATCAAGTAGAGGTGCGTGGCAAGAAACAAGACAATGCCGTTTCGACTTTAGATGCTCGAAATGTAGAGAAAATTGGCAGCAATGAATTGAAAAAAGCCCCTTGTTGCAATCTTTCAGAAAGTTTTGAAACCAATGGCTCTGTAGATGTGGCTTACGCGGACGCTCTCACAGGCGCGAAGGAAATTCAGATGCTTGGACTGAGGGGTATTTATACGCAACTATTGGTCGAAAACCGCCCCGATTTTTACGGTTTGGCAACACCTTACGCGCTGGAATATATACCTGGCACGTGGCTGCGTGGCATTGATATTTCAAAAGGAGCGGGCAGTGTGAAAAACGGTTTTCAAGCCATAACGGGTCAAATAAATACTCAACTTGAACAGCCGGGTGAAGCCAAAAAGGTATTTGTCAACCTCTTCGGCGAGCAAACGGGACGCATGGAAGCCAACGTGCACCTGAACAAAGTAACGAGCGATAAAACTGCTATGGGTTTGCTTTTGCACGGCAGCACGTTTCAAAATAAAATTGATAGAGACGGTGATAAATTCGTGGATATGCCTTTGAAAAAACAGCTCAACGGCATGTATCGCTTGTTTTATCAAGGCGGCAATATTGAAAGTCAACTACAAGTACATGCGCTGACAGAAGAACGTAAAAGCGGGCAACTCGTTGAAAATGTAGGACTTACGAATCCATTTTTAATTAATGTTAAAAATAATCGCGTTTCAGTGGGTGCTAAAGTGGGGTATATTGGTTTTGCCAAACCGTATAAAGGATTGGGTTCACAATGGGCAGTGACTTATCATGATTTAAATGCTTTTTATGGTAAAAATCATTATTACGGTACGCAACGGAGTTTTTACGGCAACTTGCTTTATGCCACTATTATCAGCACCACCGACCATAAACTCACACTGGGTTCGAGCCTACAACACGATGATTATAGAGAATTTTTAAACGATAAAAATCTTTCAAACAAGCAAACGGTTGGCGGCACTTATGGCGAATATACCTACAATCGCCCTACGCTGAAAGGCTATAATGACATCACATTCATAGCGGGTTTGAGAGCAGACTATCACAATCAAGTAGGCTTTTTTATGACGCCACGATTGAATTTTAAATATAATTTTAATGAAAATGAAGTGATTAGGTTGGCTTTTGGACGGGGCGTTCGGGTTGCGAATCCGATTGCTGAAAACGTAGCATTTTTAGCGACGAATCGCCAAATCATTGTAGCGGATAATTTGAAGGCGGAAGATGCTTGGAATGTAGGATTAAATTATGCTAAGTCATTCAAAATCAATAACTTAGAGTGGCGCATCAGTGCCGATGCTTACCGCACCCAATTCACCAATCAGATTATTACGGACATTGAAAGTGATTATCAGAAAGCCCAGTTTTATAATTTGGAGGGCAAGTCATTTTCCAACACATTTTTAATCATGTTGAATGCCGAAATACTGAGGGGGTTGGATATTAAACTGTCGTATAAACTCAATGATGTGAAAACGACTTATGCGGGTAAACTCGACCGAGTGCCTTTGATAGCTCGCCACCGCAGTTTAGCGACCATTGATTACAAAACGGCTGATAAAAAATGGATGTTCAATTTTACAACGCAATTAGTCGGGCAACAGCGTTTGGCGGATAGAAGTTATGTGCCGCATAATTTATTGGAAACCCATAAATACGCGGCGTATTCCCCTACTTATTTCATTATGCACGCATCAGTCAATCGCTTTTTCAAAACTTTTGAAATATATGGCGGCTCTGAAAATTTGACGAATTTTGTTCAGCACAATGCTATCATCGCTGCTAATGACCCGACGAGCATTTATTTTGATGCTACGCAGGTGTATGCGCCTATGATGGGTAGGCGGATTTATGCAGGCTTGCGGTGGTGGATAAAATAAAATAACTCATCATTATTTTTCATACTTTTTATAGACTTTATCAATGGCTGCCGCTAATTTTCTGTCTTTTTCAGTAACGGTATTGCCGGCATCGTGGGTATTGAGTTTGATTTCAACGGTATTATAGACATTCGACCAATTGGGGTGATGATTCATTTTTTCGGCATGAAAAGCCACTTCTGTCATAAAAGCGAAGGCTTCGGTGAAGTCTTTAAATTTTAAAGTTGCATGGAGGGCGTTATTTTTTTCTATCCACATGATTTAAAAGTTTTAGATTAAAAAATAGAAAGCATGCAAAGTATTGACAATCAGACAGTTAAAACAAAAAGCAAGACATTTGGTTATATATTTTGATTGAAAGTCTTGCAAACTATTTAAAAAATACTAATTTTGCACGTCATTTTGATGATGACCGCTCCTGTAGCTCAGTTGGTTAGTAGCACCTGACTCATAATCAGGGGGTCACAGGTTCAAGCCCTGTCGGGAGCACAAAATTATAAAGCCTTGATAATCAGTTGATTGTCAAGGCTTTTTTCATATTTTATTTTAGAGAATCAATGTTATTTCATGTTCCCCAACACAATATGGTTTTGAAATACAAGACCAATCAACAATTTATCTTTATAAACTGCACCAACTGACGAACCTGAAATCTCAGAGCCATCATTCATATAAATCGTTTTTTGCTCCATTTGCCCATTACTCAACATCGTGATTTTAATGATTTCTGAAGGCGACCATTTTGATTCATCTTTAGCATGAGATAGGAATTTGAGCATTTGAGGATGACAACCTATCCAAAGATTGCCTTCAGTGTCTAATTCGATATTGTCCACACCTGTATTGGCATCCCATTCAGTTGATTTAGTGAGCTTGCCTGTGGCTATATCGCGGTCATAAAAGAGTATTTTCTTACCGCTTGTGGAGGCGACATAGAGTTTTTTACCATCGGCACTTATGTTGATGCCATTGGCATATTTGATGCTTTCTATTGTTGTACTATGCATTTTTTGACCGTCAAAATAACAGACGTTGCCTGTTCCGATGGTCATCAAATCCTTAATGCCTCGCGAAGCACTCGCTTTTTCATTGTGGTCATTAGTGAAATAAAAGACATTTTCTCCTACACCCACCACATCATTTGGGCTCACCAGCAATGCATCAGAAATTGTTTTTTGATGAATCAAAGAGTCATTTTTATATTCAAATATCTCAATAGTATTCTCTAATTGTTTATGATTGACAACGAAAAGTATCTTTTTACCTTCGGGCGTTTGGAACAAGGAAATGCCATGCGGATGAAAGTCTTCGTCGGCAAAATGCGCCGCCATACTGAGGGGGTACGGTATTGAATCATTCAGATTCAATATGTAAATTGCGCCTCTAATTGGGTTTTTTCTAAGCAATTTAGCCCAACGGTCGTCGGAAGAAAGGAAGGCGATACCCGTTGTTTGGTCAATGGTGATGTCTTCGACTCCTGCCAAGCCTGTTATTTTTTGACTTAGTCCGGCAAAGTTATTTTCGATGGTCTTGAAGCTGCCATATTGCCATATTGCATTTAAGGCGAATAAACCGATGATGAGTAAAAAGATTAAGATGAATTTTAAGAGTTTTTTCATGATGGGTGGTAGTTGGTTTTAATTTTAATAGACAATGAAGATATAATAAAAATGGAATGTATTGTCTATTTTAATTTTTTTGTAATTTTACACCTCAAAAAAAACAGCCGTCCTGCAAACGGTGTATCGTTTTAAATATGAAAAAATCAAGTCTTCACAATCGTGTGAATCGGGAAGTGCTTATCAAACAGATGCATGAAAGCGCGGAATCGCGCATGACTATTTCTTTTTACAAATACCACCATATTGCTGAGCCTGCAGTATTTAGAGATGAGTTTTTTTTGATGCTCAACGCTATCGGTACCAAGGGCAGAATTTATGTCGCTACTGAGGGGATCAACGGACAGATTTCAATACCAACTCAAAGCGTCGAATTATTCAAAGAGACCCTGTATTCGATTCCTTTTTTAAATGGCGTTCGCTTGAATATTGCCGTTGATGATAATGGCAAATCGTTTTTCAAATTGGCTATCAAAGTGCGCCCTAAAATAGTAGCGGATGGTTTGGATGATGCCAGTTTCGACCCTGCGGATACAGGAATACATTTGGATGCCGTTAATTTTAATAAGCTGACTGATGATCCGAATACTATTTTGATAGATATGCGCAACCATTACGAAAGCGAAGTCGGCTATTTTGAAGGCGCAATTCGTCCTGATGTAGCAACTTTTAGAGAAGAACTCAATGTAGCGGAGGAAATACTGAGGGGTCAAGAAGATAAAAATGTAGTAATGTATTGCACGGGCGGCATCCGCTGCGAAAAAGCCAGTGCATGGTTCAAACATAAAGGCTTTAAGAATGTGTTTCAATTGGATGGCGGTATTATTCAATATGCCAAACAAGCGAAAAAGGAAGGTTTAAAAAATAAATTTAAAGGCGTGAATTTCGTTTTTGATGAAAGATTGGGTGAGCGTATTTCGCCTGAAATCGTAGCTAAATGTCATCAATGCGGGCAGCCTTGCGATACGCATAAGAATTGTGCGAACGATGCCTGTCATCTCCTTTTTATTCAATGTGAAGATTGCGCCACGCAATTTAATAGCTGTTGCTCTATAAAATGTGCGAATTTTATTCAATTATCAAAGGAAATGCAAGTAGAATTGCGTAAAACGGAAGCATTTAATGGTACGCAATTCGGAAAAGGTCGTTACAAAGCATACCATTCCAGTGAAGGATTGATACGCTGATTTTAATTAAAAAATAGCCACTCAACGGCTTTGGGAAACTCCTCGCCCCAACGCGATTCAGTATGCAATCCTTGAGGGTCTATCGCTAATTTGATTTGTACTTTAGAACTTTCAAAACCTTGATTTTTGATGCTGTCACGCAGTTTTTTCACATTAGGAATCATGCCTGAGCCTTCTTTCCCACCTGCGTACACATATATTTTTGTTGCATTGGGTTGAAAAAATGGAATAGAATCGAAGTGTACGTGTCTTGTTACCCATAATGACGGTGAAAAAACCATGAATTTTCCAAAAACATTCGGCAACATCAAAGCTGCATAAGCGGTTATTAAGCCGCCCATTGAGCTGCCCCCCATGCCTGTATGCGAACGTTCGGGCATGGTTCTATAATGGTTGTCGATATACGGCTTTAAAGTTTCAGCCATAAAACGCACATATTTTTTACCTTCTGAACCCCCCAATTGACTTTTAATGGGTAAAAATTCATTGACTCGCTCTGTTCCAGCATGGTCAACTGCTACGACAATGAGATCACCCAAACCCTTTTCAGCTAAAACAGCTAATTTATTATCTATTGCCCAATTGCCATATGGGGAGTTTGGATTAAAAAGATTTTGAGCATCGTGGAGATATAGAACAGGATAATGCTTTTCAGTTCTTTTATCGTAATTATAAGGTAGTAAAACGGTCACTTTACGCTTTTTTTTCAGCTGCGGAATCTCAAACTGCTCACTGATGACTTTTATTTTAGGCGAAAACGAAGGGTTAAACGTTAATCCATAATTTGACCAACGCGGTACAAAATCATAAGTGTGCCCTTGAGGGTTTTCCAAAACGCGATTGTTCGTACCGTTCCCAAATTCGTCAAGTTCCTTATTTTCCCAACCGCCGCGCACATATTTATACTCTAATTGTTTAGGTAAAATCAAATCAGATGGGAAAGTAAAAATAAATTTTCCTTGAGCCAATCGGTGAAGTTTAAAACGCTGCTCATCAACATTCCAATTATTGAAATTCCCGACAATATAAACCGGACGGCTATCATCTATGGGCGTTGTTAATTCAATGGTAAGAGTTTGGTTGGATTGTTGGATTCGTTGAGCCGTAGCCATAGATTTAGTTAGTTAGTTAGTTAGTTGTAAAAATACACTAATTTGAATATACAATGGATTTAAAAAAATCCAATAAATCAAAGATAACATTTTAAAATTGAAAATTCCAAAGCATTATTTGAAAATAACTATTAAACGTTATGCCATATATTGAGTTGTTTAGTCAGATAATACTCATTTTCCTTTACTTTGATAAATAGGCAAGCTGAAAGCAAAACTTGTCAGATTATTATGACTTTCTATACAAATATCAGAATTATGAAGCTCGATAATTTTTTTCACAATTGCTAATCCTAAGCCCGTACTGCCATCCATGCTAATAGTCTTGAAATAACGGTCAAAAATATGAGGTAATACTAAGGGGTCAATGGTTTCGCCTGTATTGGTAATTTTAATTTGAAGCATTTTTGATGGAGAATCAATTGTTTGAATCAATAAATCGACTTTACCCCCCTCAGTAAAATTGTATCGAATGGCATTATCCAATAAATTTTGCAATACGCGATCAATCAGTTTTAAATCACCTTCTACCCAAGGTGTAATTTCAGATAAATTGCTGGATAGTTGAATATTTTTTTCTTTACAAATCATCCCGTATTTAGCCATCACATCCTGCAAAAGCTCGGCAATCGGCAAAGGTTCGATTTGAATTTTAATTTGATTTGATTCTAATTTTGACAATTCAAAAAGGTCATCAATCAGTTTTTTTAATCTCTCTGATTCTTTAATGGCAATAGTTAAATAGCGTTCGCGGTCTTCCATTGTGATATTATGTCGGCGCATAAAAAGCGTCTCAATATAGCCCGAAAGGCTGGTCAAAGGCGTTCTCAGATCATGCGAGATATTAGCAATCATTTCTTTGCGAAGCTTATCCACAGATGACAATTTTTCAAGGCTTTCTTCGAGCTGGTGACTCATTTTGAGATTAGAATCATAGGCTTTTTCTAAGCTTTTTTTCATCCGCGCTTCTCTAAAAATCATCCGCCTCAACCAATAAATGAGCAATAAAATAACGGGTAGAATAATAAAAAGAGAAATTAAGAGGTTTTTAACAGCCATAGAGCGCGCTTTTCCAACAAACTGTTCAAAATTTTCATCTGCCATAACCACGCCCACAGGTATACCATGCGCATCGCGAATGGGAGCAAACGCAGAAAGCCACATGCCGAAACGGTCGGTGTACATCGGAATTACCCCCCCCTCAGTATATTGAGTTTTTAAAATCGGATTGAACGAATCGTAGATATGGCGGAAATAAGGCGTATCGGATGAAGTAGCAATGAATTCAAAATGTTGTTCAGCACTATCAAAAACCATTGTATAAACAGGCGATTTAAGCATATTAGCTTCATAATTCATGCGCAAAGCATGATGAATATGATAATAGTCGGTGTCTTGAGTATTGAAAAGAATAGCGTCTTTGTTGAGGTAACGCTGTGTCAATTGATGGTGTAAATCGCCATTAATTTGAAGTGCTAAAGAATTAACAATGCCTTCAAGCCGAAGCAATGCGCTCTTTTCAGATAGGTCGGATTGACGATAGTATGTCCAAATTGTAAAATAGGCGGACACTAAAAAATAACCCACCAACACAAGCCATAAAATACGATTGTTCGGGTTTTTATATAATTTTAAAAAATTCATCACTAAAAGGATTTGTTGATTCAAATAATTTGCATTATTTTTGAAATGTAAAACTTAATTTTTTAAAACTTTTAAATAAAATTTATCCGTCATGAAAAAAATCTTTTTGATGTTTGCGTTCGCCAGCTTCACGGCATTAGCAGCCAGCGCACAGACAGAACCAACGGCAGCTAACACAAACAAGGCGCCTCAAAAGAAAGAGCAATGCTCAGCAATGGCTAAAGCTTCTTGCACGCCAGAAGAAAAAGCAGCTTCTGCTCAAACAGGAAAAGTTTGCTGTGAAAAAGGCTCTAAAGCCTCTACTTCAATGGCTGCTAAAACTGAAAAAGCACCCGCCAAAAAGGTAGCAGCAACTAACAAATAGTCCCTGCTTTATTAAAAAAAAATGCTTTTCCGATTCAATTCGGAGAAGCATTTTTTTTGGAATACTCCTTAACAAAAGCCCTTTTTAACACATTTTAGCTCTAATATACTGAGGGGGTAAGTTTTAAATTTAAATTAACATTTATATTTTAAAATTAATGCACAAAAAATAATATTACAAATATTTTTTAAAAAAATTCGTAAATAAATGATAATCAGTTATTTTGGTATGATTATTATTTTTATTTGAATAATAAATTAATGTGTTATTTCAATCATTTCGTTAAAATATTCTTAAAGTTAAGAAAGGTGTCTTGATAGTGTAAATTTTATTGTGTAACTTGCGGAATAAAATTTTTTCCGAAAACCATATATTGATCTTCTCAAACTTATAGCTTATGAAAAAAAATATACTCGCTTGTTTAATTTGTTTATTATCATTAGGTGCAGGTGCTTTTGCACAAGCCGAAAAAAAACTTGATTGGAATGCGCCAAGTGCCTCGGTGTTTCCGAATCCAGCTACTGAATACATCACTATAACCAATGACGATGCCGTTAGAAATATTTATGTTTTTAATTTGGTCGGTCGTAAAATAAAGACCTTTGATGTAACAAAAGGTGAACGGTATGAAATTGGTGATTTACCAAATGGTTTATACGTCATTCAATTAATTGGCAAAACGAATAAAGTGTTGACAACACAGAGATTGACTAAAAAATCTTAATTATAAACTTTCAATTGGCAATAAAAAAAGGCTTCATCTCGGATGAAGCCTTTTTTTTATTTAAAACAAACTGTTTTATTTAAATGCCTACAGCCTCTGCTTTTTCTAAATCTGCCGTAAATGAAGCAGAATTATATTCGCGATTCAAACGAGCAATATTATCTATACTGATTTCTTTTGGACATTCTGCTTCGCAAGCACCGATGTTTGAACACATCCCAAACCCCTCTGTATCGTGTTGAGTCACCATTGATTGTACACGCCGAGCCGCTTCCGGGCGACCTTGAGGCAATAGAGATAAATGCGAAACCTTAGCACCTGTGAATAACATAGCCGAACCATTCGGACAAGCCGCTACACAAGCACCACAGCCTATACAAGTTGCCGCATCGAATGCTTTAGATGCCAACTCTTTACCAACCGGAATGGCATTCCCATCTTGCGCCTGACCAGTACCGACTGAAATATAGCCGCCTGCTTGAATAATACGGTCAAATGAAGAGCGGTCAACTACCAAATCCTTGATAACTGGGAATGACTTTGCTCGATATGGTTCTACGACAATAGTATCGCCATCTTTATACTCGCGCATATGGAGTTGGCAA
This sequence comes from Saprospiraceae bacterium, assembly GCA_043754475.1. Classification (GTDB taxonomy): domain Bacteria; phylum Bacteroidota; class Bacteroidia; order Chitinophagales; family Saprospiraceae; genus JAAFJT01. Next base: position 11,243 of record JAYUUR010000326.1, read on the forward strand.
GTCGTCGTCGCTTTCCAAGGACCATGCGGGCGACCATTAATCACTAATGAACACGTTCCGCAAATACCTTCGCGGCAATCATGCTCAAAAGCTACAGGCTCCTCTTTTTTTGAAATCAATTGCTCATTCAAAACATCAAGCATTTCGAGAAAAGACATGTGCGCATCTACGCCATCGAGTGCATAATTCACCAACTGCCCAGTATTATATTTGCCGCCTTGCCGCCAGATTTTCAGATTAAGTTTCATTTTATAATAATTTGTAAGTAATTGAAAATGAATAATTTAAATACATTTTGATTTCACGAAGTTGAAAATCATTTCAGAATCTATAATTGCATTTTGGACATCTTTTACTGAGGGGTCTAATATAACTTCTGGATAACGAAAGCGAATATCAAAGCCATTTAAATCAATAACATTCATATAAATTGTATTAAAATCCTTATCTAATTCACTACATTTCAGACACAACTCATCTAAATTATGTGATTCAGGTATAACAATATTTTTATAGGCTAAAAATGCCTTTAATGCTTTTTCTGCACATTCTTGAGTGTGAAAAATAGATGGACTGTTCAACTTTCCATTAAATAAAACTATTGCTGAATCATAATCTTCTTCGGCACTTAATAGCCATTGTTCATAAATGCTCATATAATTTTTGCCTTCTTTAGTTATTTTAAATTGTAAATTAGAAGGATGTTCAGCTATTTTCTTTTATTTTAACATAAAAATGACTCAATACTGAGGGGGTATGCCATCTCTATTTTAGGCATAACTCCGTGTTGTCAATTTAATATTTTCAAAAACCAATTCTTCTTTATTCAAAATTGGGTCAGATGGGTCGCCTGAAAATTCCCAAGCTGCTACGTAAGCAAATTTATCATCTTGACGCATGGCTTCACCTTCGGGCGTTTGATATTCTTCGCGGAAGTGACCACCGCAAGATTCATCTCTATTCAAAGCATCGATACACATTAATTCGCCCAATTCGATGAAATCCGCTACGCGCAAGGCTTTTTCAAGCTCAGGATTGTAGTCATTGGAGCTACCTGGCACGAACACATCTTTATAATATTCAGCCCGCAACTCAGCAATCATATTAATCGCTTTTTTCAAGCCTTCAGCGTTCCGCGCCATACCGCAGTATTCCCACATGATTTTACCTAAACGGCGGTGAAAACTCTCAACAGATTGATTGCCTTTGCAATTCAATAATTGGTCAATTCGAGTTTTAGTGGCTGCTTCTGCTTCCGCAAATTCAGGTGAATCCGTAGAGATTTTACCTGTCCGAATATCTTTTGACAAAGTTGTTCCAATAGTGTAAGGTAAAACGAAATAGCCATCTGCCAAACCTTGCATCAAAGCCGAAGCACCTAAGCGATTGGCACCATGATCACTAAAATTGGCTTCGCCTGCTACAAAAAGGTTCGGAATAGTTGACTCAAGGTTATAATCCACCCAAACGCCTCCCATTGTATAATGCACTGCCGGATAAATCCGCATCGGCTGTTTATAAGGGTTTTCGTCCGTAATTTTAGCATACATATCAAAGAGATTGCCGTAGCGTTCCCTTACTTTATCTTCGCCCATGCGCTCAATAGCGGCTGTGAAATCTAAATAAACGGCTAATCCTGATTTGCCAACGCCTCGTCCATCATCGCACACGTTTTTAGCAGCCCTTGACGCCACATCACGTGGAACAAGGTTGCCAAAAGCAGGATAAATGCGTTCGAGGTAATAATCACGGTCTTGTTCAGCAATTTCATTCGGATGTTTACCACAATCTTCTTTCTTTTTCGGCACCCAAACACGTCCATCATTCCGCAATGATTCTGACATCAATGTCAATTTCGATTGATAATCGCCTGAAACAGGAATACACGTTGGATGAATTTGTGTAAAACAAGGGTTGCCAAAGTACGCTCCACGCCGATGCGCTCTCCATCCAGCCGTCACATTACACATCATGGCATTGGTTGAAAGATAAAACACGTTGCCGTAGCCACCTGTTGCCAAAACAACGGCATGACCTGCAAAACGCTCTAATTCACCAGTCAAAAGATTGCGTGCGATAATGCCGCGTGCCTTGCCATCTACTACTACAAGGTCGAGCATTTCATGGCGATTATACAATTTCACTGCACCCGTTTTCACTTGACGACTTAGGGCTTGGTATGCACCAATCAACAACTGCTGTCCTGTTTGTCCACGTGCATAAAATGTTCTTGACACTTGCACACCACCAAAAGAACGGTTGTCTAACATACCTGAATATTCCCGCGCAAAAGGCACGCCTTGTGCTACGCATTGGTCAATAATTTCAGTAGAAACTTCTGCCAAACGATGTACATTGGATTCGCGAGCGCGGTAGTCGCCACCTTTTATAGTATCATAAAATAAACGATGCACAGAATCACCGTCATTGCGGTAATTTTTAGCAGCATTGATACCACCTTGTGCAGCTATAGAATGCGCCCGACGAGGAGAATCGTGGTAAGTAAATACTTTTACATTGTACCCCAATTCACCCAATGAAGCCGCCGCAGCCGCACCAGCCAAACCCGTTCCGACTACAATCACATCTATCCGCATCTTATTTGCAGGCGATACAAGAGGCATAGCGGCTTTATATTTCAGCCACTTTTCGGAGATGTCGCCTGCTGGAGATTTTGACTCCAATTGGCGATCACTCACCTTTATATTTCTACCATTGACGTTTATTTCTTTAGCCATTTTATTTTAGGATAAATATTTTCTTTAATGTAAAACAATTTATTTTGTAAAAAAATAAATAACAGGAATAAGCGCAAAACCCAAAGGAACGATGATAGAATACACAGTACCAAAGCCTTTGATAAATGGCGTATATTTCGGATGATTTACACCCAAAGTTTGAAACGCCGACTGAAAGCCATGACTTAAATGGAAAAATAAAACCACTTGAGCAACCACATAAGAACCAACGATTAGCGGATTCTTGAAAGCCTCAGCTACGCGAGCATACAAATTAGCAATAGATTCACCTTCCGCAAAGTCTTTATAGGGTTGCATCGTCATTTCGCCCATCTTCATTTTCAACCAAAAATCACCCATGTGGATGATGAGGAAAAAAAGAATCAAAGTACCCAACAAAGCCATATTTTGCGAAGCCCAATTCACCCCTGGCGGAATCACTTTCACTGTATAAGTCTGCCCTTTCGCTTTGCGATTGGCGAGCCAAAGCAATATCCCTTGAATCGTATGCAAAATAATAAAGGCATAAAGCCCGTAGGAAATCGTTTTGATAAGCGGATTATGCGTCATAAAATACGTATATTTATTGAACGCCATGCCTTCATCGTCTTTGAGCAATTGAAGATTGCCTACCAAATGGACGATAAGAAAAAGAATGAGGAACAAGCCCGTTAAGCTCATGGTCAGCTTTCGACCAATCGAGGATGTCAAGTAATGAGTTAACCACTTCATATTCAATCAGAGCTTTTGTAAAGCAATTTTGTTGAGAAATGTGAGAAAAAGTTAGTTTATCGTAATAATATGTTCAGTGTTTTCAACATATCTACAAAACTATATACTAAAACCTTATCGGCAAATTTATGTTCCCTTTTTAAATTTAACACTACTTTATTTAGAATTTTTTTAAATAAAACGTACCCCCTCAGTATTTTTTCAAAAAATTAAAAGACATTTGCAATCTCATTTTAAAATACAATAATGACTATCAAATTTGAACATTTCCTTAAAAAATTTCCTATTGTCGAGTTGCCCGTCACGTTGCGGGATGATTCGCATCATGATTTTTCGAATGAAAATGACCCCATGCCGCCGCCCATGATTGCGGAATATATCACGCACTATGAAACCAAATTGCCTGATGATGATTTGACTGAATACATCGCTTGTTTTCAGTTGCCTGTTGAAAATAAAACCTACAAAGCCATTGTCTATTGGAAAGCTACTTTGTTGAATTATGACTATGTTTTGGCTACCTATGATGCTAAATTGGGTATTATGATTGATAAAAAAGCCATTGCAGGTACTAAAATCGTCGGTCAAGCAGTGAAGCGGATTTTGGCATTCATCAAAGAAGATTTTTCTATTCAAATAGCCGAAGGCATCGAAGAAACTGGTAAAGAATACGAAGCGGATAGCACCAAAACCCACCGCTTTGAAATCCTGGATAATGGACGCATAGAACAAGACTATTAATAGTTATTGGTTATTAATTATTGGTTATTAGTTCAAACCAATAATTAATAACCAATAATCAATAACCAACTCATGAATTTATCTCTTAAAATAGCCCGTCGGTATCTTTTTGCAAAGAAAAGCACCAATGCCATTAATATCATTAGTGGTATCTCGGTGTTGGGTTTGGCATTGGGGGCGGCGGCGTTGGTACTGGTGTTATCGGTTTTCAACGGGTTTGAAAAATTGATTACGGGCATGATGAGTAACTTCAATCCCGATGTTAAAATAGTGGCTACAAAAGGAAAAACTTTTATATCTGATTCCTTGAAAATCAATCAGTTGCGTCAAATTAAAGGTGTTGAATTATTATCAGAAACCCTTGAAGAAACTGCCTTTTTTGAATACGAAAAAACACAAGCCATCGGCACTTTGAAAGGGGTGGACGATAATTTCAGTAAGATAAATCGGATAGATTCGACAGTGCGCGAAGGACGATATTTACTCTATGACACTCAAAATGACTATGCTGTTTTGGGCGGCGGCATTCGCAATCAATTAGGCGTGTATGAACGCAATATGATGACCCCCCTCAGTATTTATATGCCTAAACGCGGTGAAGTAGGCGTTTTGGAACAGCCATTTGCCAAACGATTTGTTTATCCTGCGGGTGCATTTGTTATTCAATCGGAGGTAGATAATCAATATGTCTTGACCAATCTTCAATTTGTCAGAGATATTTTGAATGCAGAAAATGAAGTAAGTGCCTACGAAATCAAGCTCAAACCCGATGCCAATTCTTCATCTACCTTGTCTGAAATACGCTCAATCATGGGCAATGATTTTACCATAAAAGACCATTATCAGCAAGACGAAGCTTTTCTAAAATTAATGAATATTGAAAAATGGATGAGTTATGCTATTTTAAGTTTGACCATTCTTTTAGTCGCTTTTAATATGGTCGGCTCCTTGTGGATGATGGTTTTAGAGAAAAAACAAGACATTTCAATACTCAAAAGTATGGGTGCACAGGATAAGCTCATTCGTAATATTTTTCTCAACGAAGGCTTTTTATTATGCGGGATGGGATTGATTAGTGGCTTCGTCGTAGCCATTATTTTATATCTTTTACACGTTTATACTGAGGGGGGTCTTGTGCCATTGCCGCCTGGCTTTGCAAGTGATCGTTATCCCGTAGCTTTGAAAACGGTTGATTTTGTTGTAGTGGCTACTACCGTTATTGTTATTGGACTATTGGCTTCGTTGCCCGCTGCTTTGAGGGCTATGCGCGTGGAAACGGCTATGAAAGAGGAGTAAGTGTAGGAGGAAGTGAGTAAGTGTAATACCTTTACGAGGGTTTGAAACCCTCGTAAAGGTGTTAATCACTCAATAAACTTTCTCCGCCTTCTCTTTATCCACCCATTTGCTCCATGAGCGATTGAAAGTATGCACCTTTTTCGTCGCAATACCTTGATTATCAACCACTTGATTGCCTTGATTGACCCATTCAAATATACTTCCGTACAAGTTATAGACCTTCGTAAAACCCATCTTTTGCAGTTTTTCACCTATCTTTTCACTCCTATAACCAATGGAGCAATACACGACAATCGGCTTATCCTTCGGCATATCTTTCAAGACATCTTTTTCAAATGTATTATAACCTATAAAAATAGCTTTAGGCAAATGACTGACATCATATTCCGCCCGCTCACGAGCATCAAGTAGCACCGCATCAGGCATTTTTTTAACGGCATCAGGGCTAATCGTCGGAACAGTAAATTTGAGCCAACTGGCTATTTTTTTATCAAATTCAGGGTTTAAAGTATGCGCTCTATCGGCAGGTTGTTGCGCTGTACAGCTCCATATTTTAATGCTAAAAAGAAGAAGGAAAATATATTTCATGATGTCAATTTTCTTTATTTACTTGTAAAACGCTTTTTTTAAGATAAAATTTGAATTGAAATATATAGAATGGGATGAATTTACCGCTGCTCCACCCCAATAAGAGACATATCCACTTTCTTGAATTGATTGCCTACTTGGAACAGTAACAACCGACGTGGATTATCATTTTTAAAAGTTAACTGATAGCAATTACCGCAGCCTTTATAGTCAAACTTAATTTTATACAAGTCATTTTCATAATTCGTAGCACCTTTGCCCGCTCGCCACCACCAATTGCCCCATTGATTAAAAATAACCATAATTTGATTACTCGAATCTACTCTTATGTGTGCGCCGTCATCGGGTGTAGTCATGTTGTATTGCGCCACATCAATCATCCTCGTATTCAGCTTTCGGCTTTGGTAAATTTCAATCGCTTCTTTTACACCTGATTCCTCAGCTAAAACTCTGAACATTGGCATCCCTTCGTAGTTATCAGGCGCATTCAAAATAAGCACTTCGTCGATATTCCATGTATTATATTGCTTCACCAAACTGGTAAAAACCTTCTCAGATTTATACCAATTTCTATTCGTTTTCAGCAATAAATATGTGGATAAACAGAGGTAAATAATTGAAATACTGTAAAAGAAAAATTTAGGTAATTTCGATAAAACCAAAGCCAAACCCATGAATAAAAACGCCGAAGCCATATAACCGTAACGGTCATTTTCAGTCAATAAAGTATAGGAAAAATAGAGCGTCATAACGGGTGTAATCAGCAACGAAAACAAGCTGAAATTCAAGAATATCAACCTGTTACGCTTACTCATTTTTTTTAATAAAACTAAACCAAGTATTGCTGTTGACAATACAACTGCTAAAATGAGCCACGATACTGAGGGGGTGCTAAAATAGCCAAAGAATGTCTCTTTTATGGTATGTTTATAATGCCTAACAAAGCCCAAATACTTCGCAACATATTTGCCATAAGTAGCAAAAGATTCAGAAGAAATAAGTGCCGTATGATTATTAGAACCATAGTGAGCAATCCATTTTTCATGCGTCAAACGATACAAAATGAAATATCCGGCAATCATACTGAGGGGTATGCCCACAAAGCGTGTGAGTACATTTTTCAGGTCAAAACTTTGAGGAAAATTGAGGTATAAAAACGCCATTAAAATCAAGACAACGAAGGGTGTAAATAGAAAAAATTCCAATGAAAATATAGAGCAAAAGAAGATAATCATCGCCCAAATCCAATATCTAAATCGTTGATTATCAATATATTGCAAGCATAAATGAACAAAGCTCAACATCATAGCAAAACCCGTCAAATAATGAAACGACGCTCGCCAAACCATCACCTCTGCTTGATAAGGTGATAGCATAAAAAAGAGGATACCGACACTCGCAATGGCAGTTGAATGAGGTATTTCTAATTTATTGAAAAGATAAATAAAAAGGCGAAAAACAAGCAGCCCATTCAATGCGAAAAGGCTTGAAAAGAGGAGAAACCAAGCCGTTCCGTTGAGGCGAAAAACGGTGGTCATGGCATATATTAATATATGCGTAAAATGGTAGAAACTTTTGATATTGTATCTATCGCCATTGATGACCGCCCAAGCGTTATTATTGTCAAAATCGCTTTGCCAACCCAAAAAATCCGTCACGAAACCTGCGTGTCGAGTACTGAAATACACCAGCAAAGTGAGTATTAGAAAGCAACAATATTGCTGAAAGAGGATATTTTTATAAAAAGATAATTTCATTGGGCTAATGTAGGCAACAATTTATCAATTAGGAATTCCTAATTGATAAATTCCTAATTCCTAATTTATAACTATTTTGAACAACCCCCTCAGTATTTTGTTACAAACGGCATGAATAAAGGAATTACATCATCAATAATATCATTTTTTACAAACAGTACTAATACTGATATGAAACATCTGAAAGTAGGTGACGCCGCGCCTGATTTTGCGGCATTGAATGAAAAGGACGAAATGGTCAGCCTCTCCGATTTTAAAGGAAAAAAATTGGCTCTGTTTTTTTATCCTGCCGATAATACGCCTGGATGCACAGCAGAAGCTTGTAATCTTCGGGATTATTACGCGGACTTGAAGGCGAATGGTATTGAATTGCTGGGCGTTAGCCCCGATTCAGTGAAAAAGCATCAAGGGTTTATTAAAAAATATGCCTTTCCTTTTAGCCTTGTGGCGGATACAGATTTAAAAATGCTGAATGATTATGGCGTTTGGGGTTTAAAAAAATTCATGGGTCGGGAGTTTGATGGCGTTCATCGCACTACTTTTTTGATTGATGAAAATGGTAAAATTCAACATATTATTGATAAAGTGGAAACGGGCAATCATGCTTCTCAACTTTTGGAATTGGTATAAAATATAGTATTCTTCTGATAAAATACACCCCTCAGTATTTTGCAAAAAAAAGCGAATTCAGTGATGAATCCGCTTTTTTTTTAATGAAAGGTTTAATGATAAATAAATTTCAACAATTTGTTTTAAATTTTACAAATTATTGATTATCAATGATTTACGAAAAGATACTTATTTATCGTCGCCGAAAAAAGCGATGATTTTATCTGCTAATTCAAGACCGATATTTGATTGAGCTTCTTTTGTAGCTGCACCGATATGAGGCGAAACGCTGATATTTGGATGGTTGAGCAATTCAGCACGCGGGTTGGGTTCGCCGCTAAAAGTATCCAAACCTGCACCACCTAATTTACCACTGTTCAAAGCTTGGAGCAAAGCCTCTTCGTCAATAATGCCGCCGCGCGCACAATTGATGATAAATGCACCGTCTTTCATCATCGCAATCTCATCGGCACCTATCAAAGCCTTTCCTACTGAGGGGGTATGCAAAGTGACAAAATCGCACTTTTTCAAGACATCAGCAAGAGGAAATGAGCGGAGGTTAATGCTCACTTTCACATCCTTTGAATTATTCAAATTAATTTCTAATTCTGTTTCGCTGATGAAGGGGTCGGAAGGCATCACATTCATACCCATCGCAAGGGCGATACGCGCCACCTCTTGACCAATGCGTCCAAAACCAACAATACCCATTGTTTTGCCTTTCAATTGAATGCCCTCAGAATAAGCATTTTTCAACTTTTTGAAGTCCCCGCCAACCATTTCTCTATTCGAGCGATGTAAAAAACGAGCGAGATTGAAAAGATGTCCCATTGCCAACTCCGCTACCGATTGAGAGGAAGCCGCAGGAGTCGTGATGATTTCGATGCCTTTCGAGCGGGCATAGTCAACATCAATATTGTCTGTGCCAACGCCGCCACGAGCTATGATTTTAAGATTCGGACAAGCGTCAATCAAATCTTTTCTGACTTGAGTAGCCGAGCGCACGATGATAACATCATAACTTGGCAAGGAATTTGGCAGTTCTTCCTGTTGAATTTTGTTGGTATCTACTTCATAGCCTGCTTCCTCCAAGAGGAGTTTTCCGTCGGCTTCTATACCATCATTGACCAATATTTTTATCATAACTTACAATTTTATAAAATTTTACAACAATTTTTTAACCATTACACCCATTTCTTACAATGAAAAAAAGGATGAAAAAAACGCTGCAAAGAAAGTCAATTCTGCTAACCTATCCTATAAAATCCGAAAGGTTATTTGCCTAAATTTTTTCTAAAAAAAGTTTTGCATATTTTTTTTACTAAGAGGCAACGAAATGAAAATCCATGTCCTCTTCCCATTAAACCGATTTAACAGTATTATAATCCCTGAACTTTTTCCCCCAGTATTTCGCTCTTTTAATTTATTACTTCAAGACCAACTTTACTTTACAACCATTTAAAAAAACCATTATCTAACTTAACTCACAAATCTCATTAAAGGATGATTAGTAGAATCTTACTTATTCTCGGACTCGTTCTGAGTTTCGCTTCTATGGAGGCTCAAAACACTTCAACATGCAAAGCACCCGAAGGATTATTCGCTTCGGCGCGTGATTCTGTTGCTTCTATCAACTGGCAAAGCGCAGGCGCAGGCAGTGCTTACATGGTTCAATGGAAATCCGTGCGGGCAACCGAATGGAAAATCGAAACGACCACCACCAACACCTTATTACTGAGGGGGTTGCAACCTTGCGCAGAATTTGAATTCCGCGTAAAAACCGTTTGCTCGATGACCGAAAGCAGTGCTTACGGTGAATCGAAAAAATTTAAAACTTTGGGCTGCAATACTATCGCCCCTTGCGCTACACCTCGTGAAGTGAAAGGCGAAACGGGGGAAAACAAAGCCTTTTTCAAATGGGCATCCACAGGAGCGCATGGTTACGAAGTGCAATACCAAGACGCTTCTAATAATGGTGCATGGGTTACAGCAGTCGTAACAACAAACAACTTTGCCGCTCTTAACTTGAAAAATTGTACAAAGTATTTCTTTAAAGTAAGAAGCATTTGTACAAGTTTAACATCTACAACACCTGTCATTTACAGCGAGTGGAGTTCTCAAATCACAGTGGCAACGACCGGCTGCGGCAATAATAACCGGTGCGAAAAATTGCGCCGCCTGAGTATTGTATCAGCGAATACAGGTATCATCGTGAAATGGGATTCCGTTCGGGGTGCTACATACGACATTCAGGTCAAAAATATCCGCGAAGGCGAATGGCGGACTATAAGTGGTGTTCGTACCAATTTTTATGCATTTACAGGATTAGCTTCTTGTAGTGTTTTTGAAGTACGTGTTCGGGTCAAATGCTCCAGCACGAGTAGCAGCGATTGGAGTTATTCAATGCGCTTCTTGACTGCGGGATGTCAGCCTGTTTGTGTTAAGCCTCGTGCAGTGAAAGTAATTATTGCAGATAGCGTTGCGGTCGTTTCATGGGCTGCTCCGCAAGCAAGCAAATTTGTTTTACAATATAGAGCAGAAACTGATGTTAATTGGAAAAGCGTGAATGTGGTGGGCAATGTTTATGTTTTAACGGGCTTAGTGCGTTGTAAAAAATATGTCGTGCGCGTTCAAGCTGTTTGCAGCAGCATCAATTCAAGTGATTTTAGTGAAATTGTTAAATTTGAAACAGGTGGTTGCCACAATGATTGTATTATGCCACGTCAATTGGCAGCGCGTGTTGTAGATTCTCTCAATACTGCTTATTTAGTTTGGTCAGGTACGGGTGCGAGAGCCTATATTGTAGAGTTTAAAAATTTCTCCGATGCTACAAGCGGTTGGAAAAAAGATACAGTTACAACAAATACATTATTGGTTAAAAACCTTTTAAGATGTACAAAATACGGCTTCCGTGTGAGTGCCTTGTGCAGTAATACTATAACAAATTCAAGCGAAACTTATATTTTCGCAACAGGTGGCTGCCCTGAGCCTTGTATTATTCCTAAAGAATTGAAAGCAGATATAGTAGGAGATTCAGTTGCTGTTATGCATTGGGCAGGAATAGCTGGCAAATATGAAATCCAATATCGTTTATCAAATGCTACCGATAATGATTGGAAATCAGTAACTGTCACCTCACCAGCTCATAAATTGGTTTTACATCGCTGCGCCATTTATATCTGGCGCGTTCGCAAAATATGCGATAACGGTGTAAGTGATTGGAGTGAATTGGGCAAATTTGAAACAAGAGGTTGTATTGTTCCAAGTGTATGCGCATTGCCACGTGAATTAAAAGTAGATGTTGTTGCTGATTCAATTGCAGTGATGTACTGGACAGGCACAACTGGCAAATATGAAATCCAATATCGTTTGTCAAATGCCACTGATAATGATTGGAAATCCGTAACGGTTGCTTCTCCGGCTCATAAATTGGTTTTACATCGCTGCGCCATTTATATTTGGCGCGTTCGCAAAATATGCGATAATGGCGTAAGTGATTGGAGTGAATTGAGCAAATTTGAAACAAGAGGTTGCACCCCAAATATCTGCGAAGTGCCACGTGATTTAAAACTCACTGTTGTTGCTGACTCGATAGCAGTAGTATATTGGACAGCTTTAGTAGGTAACAAATTTGAAATTCAATATCGTATTATTGGCTCTGATGACAATAATTGGAAATCTGTGTATGTTACTACTTTGGAAGCCAAATTGGTTTTACAAAGATGCAAGGCTTACGAATGGCGCGTTCGTAAAATATGCAATATTGGAGCAGGTGACTGGAGTCCAAGCAGCAAATTTGAAACAGGTGGTTGTGGTACGCCTTCGGTTTGCCCTGCGCCTCTTAACATCAAAATAGTAATGGTTCAAGACGCGATTAGCATAACTTGGTCTGATATGGTGGAGCATGATAAGGTTGTTGTTCAGTATGCGGGTCCAAATGATGCCGCATACCATGAAGTCATTGGAACCACTCCTAATGGCGTTTTACTGAGGGGTCTTGCTGCTTGTACGACTTACAAAATTAGAGTTGTTCGTAAATGCCCTAATGGTGGTGTGAGCATTGCTTATGAAACTTCATTCAAAACACCGGGTGCTAACTGTTTAACAGATGGAGATGATGGCGTAGGCGTTACGCAGTTACAAAAACGGACTGCCATTAAAAATATCGGCATCAGCCCTAATCCAGGCAGTGAGTATATTCAAGTTCAATACGACCTTGAAGAAGTGTCAGAAGTGCAGATTCAATTGCTCAATTTGCAAGGTCAAATTGTAAAACAATTGGATGGTGGTGCTCAAGATGCAGGTACTTATATGCAGGTGTTGGACAATTTGACCAATATCAATCAAGGCATGTACTTCCTCGTTATCCGCGCCAACGGTAAAGTGACGACTACCCAAAAGTGGATGAAGCAATAACTCAATTAAATTTTTCAAAACATATTAACGGCATTCAAACTTCGGTTTGAGTGCCGTTTTTTTTTACACAGATGCCCTCCTCTATAACCCCTCAGTATTTTACACTCTTTTTTATTAAAAATTTAGACTGAATTTTTTGTTTTTAATAAACAAATGTATTTTTAGCAATCAATTTAAAACTAACAGAATCTTAAATTTTAATCTAAAAATACAAGCCATGCGCAACAGGGTAATTATTGAAAACGTCAAGCCTCAAATTGATGGTGGCATCCATAGCATCAAACGCACTATTGGCGAATCGGTGGACGTAACGGCTGATATATTTGGCGATGGTCATGATGTCATCAGGGCATCCCTCCTTTTCAGACATGAAGGCGACAATAAATGGCAGGAAACTTACATGACATCCCTCCCTAACGACGCTTGGGCAGCGAGTTTTCGCCCCCAAACGCTTGGTTTTTACGATTATAAAATCATTGCTTGGGTCGACCATTTATCTACTTGGCTTAAAGGTTTTCGTAAAAAACAAGAGGATGGGCAACATATGGATGTGGAACTAACTATGGGTGCTAATTTTTTGAAAAAAAATGCTGAAAATTACCCCAAACCTGAAGCAAAGGAATTACTGGCTGTTGCCAAAGTTTTAGAAAATAAAAAAGATTATTTGAAAGCCGTTGAAACGGTGATGGATGAAGGTTTTTCACAATTAGTCAATGATTTTCCTTTCAAACACCACGCCACTGCTTTTGATCATAAACTGCGTGTAAAAGTGGAGCATGAGCGCACAAGCTTCTCTGCTTGGTACGAATTATTCCCGCGTTCGGCTTCAGAAACGCCTTTTCAACATGGTACTTTCAAGGATGTTGAAAAGCTTTTGCCCCGTATTGCTGAGTTGGGCTTCGATGTTTTGTACTTGCCGCCTGTGCACCCTATTGGTGAAATTAATCGCAAAGGAAAAAATAATGCCGTCAGTACCAAAGAAGGAGAACCTGGGTCACCATGGGCAATCGGCTCTAAATATGGAGGGCATAAATCCATTGAACCAGCACTCGGCACTATGGATGATTATGTGCATTTAGTAAAAAAAGCGAAGGAAATGGGCATCGAAATCGCCCTTGATTTGGCTTTGCAATGTGCCCCCGACCATCCCTATATATCTGACCATCCCGAATGGTTTATTTGGCGACCCGATGGTTCAATTGCCTATGCTGAGAATCCGCCGAAGAAATATCAAGATATTGTACCCATCAATTTTGAATGCGACGATTGGGAAAACCTTTGGAAAGAATTGAAAAGTATTACAGAATTTTGGATTGAAAAAGGGGTGAAAATCTTCCGTGTGGATAATCCACATACCAAGCCGATTCCGTTTTGGGAATGGTATATTGCAGAAATTCATAAAAAACATCCCGAAGTTATATTCTTAGCGGAAGCCTTTACGCGCCCTAAAATTATGGCTTCGCTCGGCAAAATTGGCTATACTCAAAGCTATTCCTACTTCACGTGGCGGGTGACGAAAGCGGAAATCATAGAATATATGACCCAACTCACCACCACCGAAAGTCGAGAATATTATCGCCCGAACTTCTGGCCCAATACGCCTGATATTCTCCCTTACCATTTGCACAATCGGAATGTGAATGCTTTTTATTTGCGGTTGGCATTGGCAGCTACTTTATCCTCCAATTATGGGGTTTATGGACCTGTTTATGAGTTTGCTTTCAATGAAAGTTTTCATGGCAAAGAGGAGTACATGAATTCTGAAAAATATGAAATTCAACACCATGATTGGCAAGCCCGCAACCGCTTAACGGATTTAATGACGCTCTTAAACAGCATCCGAAAAGCCAATCCCGCCTTGCAATCCACTTGGAATATTCATTTTACTGAGACAAGCAATGAAAAACTGTTATCTTATATCAAAATAGCTGAAAATACTGAGGGGGTAAAAAATATCATTTGGTGCGTTGCCAATTTGGATACTGAAAATACGCAAGTCGGACATGTAACAGTGCCGAGAGATTTATTAGGTATTTATGATAAAATCAATATTTCTGTTCAAGATTTATTGACAGGCGAAACCTATCATTGGTCAGGTGAGATGAATTATATTGAGCTCAATCCTTACAAATCGCCCATTCATATTTTTAAAGTGGGTATTTTGAGTTGATAATTACCCCCTCAGTACAAAGACATTTTTAGTCATAAATAATTCATTATCAATTCATAAAACGTTGATAATGAATTATTTATACTTTTATCCGTCTTGAAGATTCATGAATAGCGGCAGACATTTCGATAATTAATTCAGGGTCTTTTTCAAGCGCATTACCGACCACAATTACATCTGCGCCTGCTCGCGCATTCGCCGCCGTTTTCTCAGGCGTCCGCATACCACCCCCCACAATCAAGGGAATATCAATCGCCCGACTCACCATCGAAATCATATTTTCAGACACAGGATTTTTAGCACCGCTTCCAGCATCCATATAAATCGTTTTCAATCCCAACAACTCACCTGCAAGTGCTGTACAGTAAGCAATTTCATCTTTATTAGCAGGAATAGGGTGCGTACCACTCACGTACGAAGCAGTCGTCGGCGCGCCGCCATCAATCAGCATATAACCCGTTGAAATGACTTCCAAACGACTGCGCTTCAAATTGGGCGCAGACAATACATGCTGCCCAATAAGTAAATCGGCATTGCGTCCCGAAATTAAGGAGAGAAAAAGGATGGCATTCGCCCTATCATTTATTTGTTGAGGGCTGCCCGGAAAAAGAATCGTAGGGATAGTTGAACTGGCTTCTTTGATGGCATCGAGGCAATAATCCATCATATCATTCACGACGAGGCTGCCGCCTACAAAAAAATAATCCACCTTTGCCCGTACAGCAAGGTCAATCACCTTTTCCATATTGTCCAAGCGCATCTTGTCGGGGTCAATCAAAACGGCAAAACGCTTTTCGCCACGTTGTTTGGCTTCTAATAATGACTCATAAATCCGTTGCGTCATTCGGGTATTTTTTAACGTCAAAGATAAAGAATTTTATTATAGTAAAAAGAATCTTATTGAATGAGTCTCTGATTCGTAGTCTAATTAATTGATTATCAATAAGTTAGAAATAGCATTTTTTATTTTTAAAAATACTACTAAAATATACCTCATCGCTTTTTCAATAATTGTGACCTTTAAAATTGCCTTTACTTTTTATAGGAAAGTCGGTAAAACTTTTGCTTTACCGACTTTATACCCCCTCAGTATTTGGGATTATTTTTATTGTTTTCAAAGACTTCTTTCACTTGTTCGAATGCACTTTTAGGTGCTAATTTCCTTCAAATCGGTTCAATTTTTATTCATCTGCGTAACTTGCTTATTGCTATACTTTTCTCTTTCCGTTTTGAGTGATACAAGCCAATCTACATACATTTTTTCGGGCATGGTACGATAGCCTAATTTATGTATTTTCTCATAAGTTGACCTCATTTCTTCCCACATTATTTTTCCATCTGCTTGCATTTTGAAAACGGCATACGTTATTCCTCTTTGTTTTACCAGTTTTTCTATTTGCTTTTTCTTTGTTTCTGCCTTCAAAAGCAAAGCGTTGATACAGTTTGGGATATACTCCATAGTCAAATCGCAGCATTTAAGTATAAAAGTTCCGTCATTGTCGGGGTATTTTTTTTCGTAACCTTTCGCAAGGTCGAGAACGCAAAGAGCAATACATTTTTTATCGTCTAAAGCGTCCATATAAATGCCGTTTTGTATCGCTTCAAGTGTGATATAACCCGAAGCCATTAACCATGCATCTATTGGAAATGAAGCACTTGTTAATTCTGTATTATACATACCTACCTTTTCAGACCGATGTTTGATATAAATGTGATTGGGTGCAAGTGCTAACCAACAAGGAACATCTAATTCTTCACAAAGTATTTTGTATAAATACGGCATAGAGTGACAATTGCCTTTTTGGGTCTCTAAAAGTTTTGAAACAAACATATTTTCCCACTTTTTTTCTCCAAATATATCGTCAAAATCATATGTAAATGGCAAATTCTTTAAAGTATCCTTTGTTAATCCTACAATAATTGTAGTATCTGTCACAACCTTAAAAATAGATCCATAAGTCTCAATCAAGTCTTTATCTTTTTTTTGATAGTTTATAAGAGGGTTTGATACTTTAAACTCTTTACAAAGATTTGCTATTTTTTTTATTTGGTTATCGTACTTTTCAAAACTTACTATATTATCCAAATAAGCTGTTTCAGTTAAAAATACAATTTCTTTGAATGAAATCTCTAAACTATCATGTAGAGATAAAGAAATAACTCTTAAAATATCTGTGTATTCTTGATTCTTCTTTGAAGAATATAAAACTTGAGCTTTTACAAAATATGTTACCCCACAAATGCAAAGAAATACTAATATTTTGGACTTAGTCATTTTGAGTGTTGTTTAATAGCATGAAGTTTATATACTGTTATGTTTTTTATAATAATTTTCTCTAATAAAAAATTAGCCGTTAGCCTATCGTATTTTTGATAATTAATGGAATCTGGTAAGCCAATTGACCATTCTTTATTTTTGGGCTTTTCAACTGACGGAAAAATATCTTCGTGATAGACAATTGAATTATTTTTTATGAAAATGACACGTTTAGCAATATCACTAAAGTAAGGGTAATTTAAGCCTATTTTTTCATTCACCTCTTTAAGTGAGACACTTTCGGTAAAATAATACATTGTGTCCCAATCACTTTTGATTACATCAGCCATAAGAAAATTACAAGGAATATTATTATGACAATTTGCCTCAATTTTAGAAATAATAGTATTATCATCATTTACATCAGTTTTACATGATAATATAATTAAAAAACAAATAAATATTAAATTTTTCATATTTTTATAATTTTGATTCTTTTACTAATTTTGCTCTTTCTTGTCTTTGCTTTTGTTGCTCCTTATTTCTTGCAGTTTGCTCTCCCTGTGTAAAACCTTGATTATTTAAAGTTGATATGATTGCTTTTGCAGTTTCATATTGCTTTTCATTAAGTTTCTCTTGTGAAACTCTAAAACCAACGACTTTACCTTCCTTGTTTGTAATCGAGGTTGATGTCCAGAGCCCGCTTCCTTTAAATGATTCCAAAGTTTTTTCTGCCAGTTCCTTCATTCCAGCATTAGGATTATTTTCTCCTATACTTCGCCCAATAACATTGTTAAGTAAATCTACTGTTTCATCAGCTTTCTCTGACGCGGTAAATAACGTTTTTAAATTGCCTCCTGACATTGCTAATGGATTTTCCTCATGAGCATTTCCTATTTCTTGGGCTACATCTGATCCAAAATTTTTAGTTATGGTCGCTTGCCAAAGTGTATGTCTAAAAGCGTTAACTTGTGAACCTTCATGTGCATCATTTTCAGTTAAACCGACTCTAGTTGAAAACCTAACTGCATTTGTAGATATATTAGTGGATCCTTTCACTGGATAGCCTATAGTATTTGAAGCTATGGGATGTCTTGCTGAAAATCCAATTGTTCTAGAATTCACTGTCGCAGCATAATAACCTGCTCCAGGGTCACCTGGTTCCATTCCGTCTGGATCTATGTACCTTATCGGATTATCCATAGTATAATTATATGGAGACCATTCTGGGTATTTTGCGCCCAATGGGTCAGGAGACAACCACCGACTAACCAACTCGGGTTCAAGATTATACTCCGCATACATCGTATCTTTTGTCAAAAATTGGACAATCTCGCCTGTTACCGTGTTATACATAGCTGAACCAATAGGCGTAAGCGTGTCATTGGGGTGAAATTCTTGAAATTTACCATTGCTTAAAGTAAGCATCTTACCTGTTGGCATTTCTTTACCAATGCTTTGATATGGGTTTTGGGCTGTTGTTACCCCCCTCAGTATTAGGGTCAAAAAAACGATGAATAGGGTTATTTTTTTCATTTTTAACAGATTTTGTAATGTTTTTAAAATTTTGTTATGGTCTAATTATTTGAATCGGTTGTTTTCCTTTTGCATTGTTAAAAGATTTTAGCCATGCAGTGTACATAACTTCGGGCATATCTTCATAGCCTGTTTGGTCAATATATCCATAAATTGAGTACATTTCCTGTAAAATCTGATTTGCTTTCGGGTACAAATGAATCTGATTTTTAGGCGGATAATTCAACTGATGCAAAACATATTTAAATCGCATCGTTGCCCAATCTGCTTTCATTTGCATAGCAAAAACATTGTTTTTGTGATATTTTAAAGTCGTTTCCGCATTTTGCAAAACAAATTTGTCATAACCGAATTGTTTAGCATAACCTTTTCCCAATTCATTCAGTGTGCTTGCTATCAATTCCTTTTTGCTCAAAGTGTCCATATACAATTCATTTTTCAAAGCTTCGGATTTGATAAAACTTGACCCTAAAATCCATGAATCGGCTGAATAATTGCCGTTTGTTAATTCCAAATTATACCAAGTCTTTTTATCATCTTGCAAACGCACGTATGAATGTGAGGGCGAATACGATAACCATGCTTTTACGCCTAATCCTTCCGCTAAAATCAAGTACAATAAAGGCATAGAGCGACATTGACCTTTCCTTGTTCGCATCAATTTTGTTACAAACAACTTGGTATAATCTGTTTTCCCAAATGGGTCATCAAAATCATATTCGTAAGGCATATGTGTAAAAGTAGCTTTTCCTTTGTCGTCTTTCAGTCTCAATGTATCAGACATAAAGCGGTGCAACATCCACTTTTTAGCCAAATCACTATTGACTGATTCTCCTTCTTGCTGTATTGCAGTTTTGATAATATCAACCATCGCGGCAATATCACTGCAAAAGTATTCATAATTTAAAGTACCACCATACCAAGCATTTTCAGTTTCAAAGGTAGCCTTTTTCAAACTCAAATCTTGTTTACCTTCAAGCATAGCATTTATACTATCGTAAGCTTTTATAAAAAGTTGTGTTTCAGGCAAATGGCTGTTATCGGGTAATTCATACGCAACTTCTCTTTGCAATATGTCTCTTTCTGCTTCTGCAATTAGACTTTGATTTTGTTGATTCTGATTATTATATTGTTGCAAATCTTGTTGAACCATCATTTGATTCTGTATCTGCATTTGATTTTGTCCAAAATACTGAGGGGTGGGCTTGTTGGGGCTCATACCAATTTGCACATTGGGTTGCATGTTAGCGGGTTGCGGTGCTTTGGGCAATTGAATAGTTTGTGATTTACATAATATCGAAATCATTAAAAGCGAAATGATTGTAAATATGTTCTGTTGCATTATAAGTGATTTATTTTTTGTTTTAATATACGGATTTTTTTAAATTTTAGATTTCAAATACCCCGCCGCCGCATCCAATTCTTCATAAAATTCAGTTCCATATTTTCTAATAATGGCTTCTTTCAAAAATTGATAAACAGGCATTTGATACTCCGCACCCAACGAACAGGCTGCCGAACAAATATCCCAACGGTCATAGTTCAAGGCTTCAAATCCGGCAATCTCATTTTTTGAAATCCGAATCGGATATAAATGACATGATATGGGCTTTCTGAAATCTATTTCGCCCGCCCGCCAAGCCTGTTCGATGCCACATTGCGCTGCACTATTAACATCTTTGGTCATAAATGCACACGGTCCATTGTTCACAAGCGATGTGCCGTAAGTGCCATCCTCTAAATCTTGAATATAACACCCCTCAGTATCAATCACTTTTTGACCTTCTTCTGTAAGGAATGGGCGTACTTTCGGATATATTTTATCCAATATTTTTAACTCCGCACGTTCCAAAGGCGCACCTGAATCGCCTTCCCAACAACAAGCCCCTTTACATTTTTGAAGATTACAAATAAACTGCTCTTGCACCAAATCTTCACTCACTAATTTATCTTGAACGATAATCATTTATTGAAAACTGAATAATGATGAATGATAAATGCTGAATGATAAATGATGAATAGCGCAAATTGTTGATTATCAATTATTTATAAAAAAATCAAAGTGGCATTTATCATCATCCAACTGCTTATTTTTAAAAGTTGGCGAAGGTAAGGCATTTTCAAATAATTTATTTCAAAATAACCATGCGCTGAGTCGCCGAATGAGTCGCCGTTTTTAATTGATAAAATATGACACCCGATGTTTTTACTGAGGGGTCATCCAATGTCAACGGTATTTCATTATAACCCTTTGAAAATGAACGGCTTATAGTTTTTAAAACGCGACCTGTTTCATCAAAGATGCTCAATTTGACATCACTTTCGAAAGGTAATCTAAATCGAATCATCGTCTCTGTTGAAAACGGATTGGGCACATTGGGCAGCAGTGCAAAATCACCCCCCTCAGTATTAGCCTGATTAAAATGCAATTGGACATTGGATGCTTCACCTGAAATATTATACGCTTCAGCCTTTGTCAAATCAGAGGTCAAGAGCAAGGCATCACTTAGTTTTATATTTTGCTCTGCTTGGATAGTAATTTTAAAAATTTTAGCCTGTTTCAAATTATTCAAATTCCGACCATTCCAACTCACCGTTGCTAAACCGTTATCATTAAAAATAGCGTAATTAGAAGTATTAAAATCTTGTAAATCAATACTTTGTATATTCAAAATTTTAACAATGTTTTTATTGAAATTTAATGTAAACTGGAAAGCCACCATATCAGCCGCATCCGCGAAGACCTCCAATTCATATGTTTTACCCGATTCAAGCTGTCTATCATCAATGCCTAATTTCAAGCCTGCATTACGCACCAGTACGAGATTGGGCGCAAAATTTTGAGCAGACGTATTCACATCCGCCGTTTTTACAGCTATAAAATCGGCATTGCGAATGGTATCCATCACATTGCTAAAAGTCATTAATTCAGGCAAATTGGTCGGCGGTGGCGAGGGTGCAGATGGCAAAACAGTGGATTTAGGAATAAAACGCCAGGCGGTATTGCCTGGAATGCTATTAATTTGGCGCAACACAAGTTTGCGTGTCAGCAGCATATCTGTCGCGTCAATAGTACCGTCCCTATCCACATCGCCCGCAATGAGTTTATAAGGTGTGTTGAAAGGCACAATGTCCAAAGCATGTTGACTCATCAAAGCGATGTCGTAAGTCGTCACACCATTAATCCAGTCCGTATCTCTGAAAGCAGTAATGGTGAAATTGCCCCCCCTCAGTAAATTGCTGAAATTATAGTCGCTGGTTTTCACCACCGTTGGCGAAGGTGCATTTCCCCCGCTGAGAGTCACTTGAGCAGCAATCGCCTTGCCCGTTTCAGTCCGAATATTGCCTATAATCGAAGGGAAATTGGGCGTAATAGGTGCGCAAGTGCGATTAGGGTCACTGACTTGAAAAGAGGTCGTTCGGCTAACGGCATTGCCTGTGGAGTCACGTGCCCAAATTTCAACATTTTGTTTGCCCGTGTCCGCACAAGCAAAAGTCAATGTAGAAGTGGTTGGGAAGCCCGTACCTTGCCCAATTTTGCGAATGGCGAATTGTATTTTATTGAGAGCCGAGCAATTATCAGAAGCCGAAGCGACGAGTTGTTGAGCAGTGACTGTAGCTTTACCGACAATGAGATTAACACTAAAAGTCGTTTTCACAGCTAATTTAGGGCGAGTCGTATCCCGAATAGTGACGACTGAGGTGCAATTAGCTTTATTACCCGCTTTATCTTGCACATAGAGAATGACATTTTTATTGCCAATATCGCTACAAAAAAAGCAAGGGTGGTCTAAAATTAAATACCATTCATTGCAATTATCAACTGAGCCGTTGTTAACTTGCAAAGGATTTAAACCAACTTGCCCAGTTGTGTCCAAATAAATAGTCGTATTTCGACAACGCGCTACGGGAGGCGTAACGTCAGGATTGCATTGAGCAAGTAGAAAATCGGGTAACAAAAGGCTTATGAAAAATACCGCCGAAACGGCGAAAGAAAGCGTGCAGCTTTTCAGAGTGTTTGCTCTAATCATGGGAGGCTGATTATCGGTGATTGGAATGAAGTCGTTGATTATGAAGGATTTATAAATTCATTCAATGCTTTATTTATTTTAAAATAAAACATTTTGTTTAAATTTAACTCTCTATTCTAATCGCTGACTATGTTTGTTCAATCAAAAATAAAATTAAATCTTGGATTGCACAAATATATTTTTTAGTTTAACTTTAAAAACTACTTTTGAGCATTCAAAAACAATAAAATTACTGTTAAAATGATAGAATTTACATGCAAACCCTTCGCTGACTTGACGGTTTATGAACTTTATGACATCATGGCTTTGCGGCAGGAGATTTTTGTTATTGAACAAAATTGCCCTTATTTGGATGCCGATGGAAAGGATTTGAAAGGTTGGCATTTGATGGGAAGGCAAATTTCTGATGAAAATGCTGAGGGGGTACTCGTCGCTTATACACGCTTATTGCCCAAAGGCGTTTCCTACGATGATTACGCTTCTATCGGACGTGTGGTGAATTCTGCGAGTGTGCGCGGCTCAGGTGCAGGTAAAATATTGATGCAACAAAGTATAGAGATGATGGAAAAATTATATCCAAAAGAACCCATAAAAATTGGTGCTCAGACCTACCTCCTAAAATTTTATGAATCGCTCGGTTTTGAATCTACAGGCGAAGAATATTTAGAGGATGATATTCCGCATACATCTATGATTTTAAAAAAATAAAGCCAATGAAAGTTTTAATGATTTGCCTCGGTAATATTTGTCGTTCGCCTTTGGCAGAAGGCATTTTAAAGCATAAAATTCGTAAAAAAGGCTTGGATTGGCACATCGATTCTGCTGGAACTGGCGGCTGGCACTTAGGCGAATTGCCTGACCGTCGCAGCATCGCCGTAGCTCGAAAAAATGGCATTGACATCACTGATCAACGCGCTCGGAAATTTCATGCAGCCGATTTAGACAATTTTGATTTGATTTTGACTATGGATTATGCCAATTATTTAGACATCAAACGCCATGCAAAAACGCCTGAACAGGAAGATAAAATAAAAATGATTATGAATTTTAGCAGCCCAAATGGCGATGAAGAAGTGCCTGACCCCTATTATGACGACCGTTTTGAATTGGTTTTTGAGATGCTTGATAAGGCTTGTGATGCGGTGATTTTGAAGAGTTTGTAAGGCTTCTTGAAAAAATTAGAGGTTAATATAATTGAAGATTGTTTTCACCCCCTCAGTAATTTCACTCATTTTACCAACTGGCAGGGGTTAAACACTACTTACTCCTATTCGTCCGCGCCCCATTTTCATATCGAATAATAAAAGCATCCGTGAGTGAGCGGTCTTTCACTTTTTTCAAAATACGAACAGCTTCGTCGTAATTTTCAAAACTGGCGAGCATCACGCGAGTAAATGTTTTGCCGTTGACCGTTGCTTTTTCAGTATCAAAATCGCCCAAATCATCAACACGAGATAGGCGTTTTCTATTGGTATTATCCAGCATTTCGTAAGCCAAAACTTGCACTTTGAAAGACACGCCACTTGAAGGTTTTTTCTTTGGCACAGTCGTTTTTACATCATTATTGCTTTTGGTTACCCCCTCAGTATTTTCAGCTTTTTCAAGGGTATTTGAAGGGTTTTTAGCATTATTGGGCTTGTTTTTAGGTGATTTGTTCTCATTAGCAACTACCGTTTCACTTTTTTTATCCGCCTCTTTTACAGGTATTTCAACTTTTGCAGATGCTAAAACTATATACCTTTCAAGATTAAAATCCTGTAATATATTTTTCAAAGAATCTTTTGTATTAAAATCAAAAGCCGTTTGACGGAAGCCATCTTTGTCAATTTCAAGCACATACGCTTTTTGAGGCAACAGTGAAAAACTATAATTGCCATCCACTGCCATCATTGAGCTTAAAAGACGGAGCATCTCACCACCTCGCCGTTCGTACAATGAAATACGAGCATTTTCCAAAGTGCTTTTGGTTTCTTTTTCAAAAATTTTACCTGCCACCGATAATTCTATCCGATTATTAATTTTGAATGAAAAAATATCGTCATCCCTTGATGAAATTTTTTCCATCCCGATGGTTCTATTTGAAACAAAAAAACCACCTGTCAATGATTTATTTTTAACAAAAAAGTAGTCGTCAGCACCTGAATTGAAGGGTGCGCCCATATTTTCAGCCGCACTCCATTTATTATCTACACCCTTCGATTTGAAAATATCTAAGCCACCGAAACTTGACAATCCATTCGATGAAAAATAGAGCACATTCTCTTCCGAATCGTAATAAGGCGTCGCTTCATCCCCCTCAGTATTGATATTACTGCCCATGTTTTGAGGCTCAGTATAGCTTTCGCCCTTCAAATCGCGGGTAGCATTCCAAATATCCATACCGCCTTTTCCACCTGTTCGATTAGAGGTAAACAGCAAAATTTCCTTTCCATCTTTATTGAAAACATAGGGCTGCGTGGTGATACCCCCCTCAGTATTGATGCGTTCAGGGAGCTTCGCAGGAGACGACCAACCCTTGTCCGACCGCTTCAAAACATATATAGCGCATGTCCGTTTTTTCTCTTTTTTCACCTGCACCATTTGGCAAGCCGTACAATAAAAACGAGTGCCATCGCTTGAAAATACCCCATTTTCTATTGAAAAATTGCCTAAAAGTGGTAAATTTTGAACATCTTGAGCCAATGACCAATCATTGCTCAATTGCTGCGAACGCAATAATTTTGAATTGTCATTTGTGATATGGGTGAAATACAAAATGTCGTCGCCAAAAGGCATCGGTGCTACATCGTCTTCAACTGAATTAATGGTCGCATTTAAATGCTCAAATTGTATTTTTTTTGATTCAACTGAATCCGTTTGGCGAATCGCCGCCGTACATCCATTGATATAATCCTCGATGCGCTCTTGCACATCATCGCGGTCT
The DNA here is from genome assembly GCA_043754475.1 of Saprospiraceae bacterium. Lineage (GTDB taxonomy): Bacteria > Bacteroidota > Bacteroidia > Chitinophagales > Saprospiraceae > JAAFJT01. The sequence goes on from JAYUUR010000326.1 coordinate 37,037, forward strand.
TTGCCATCATAACCGTTGAGATACAATAGAAATTCAGGAATTGCTTCGTCGAATTGACCGCTTTGTTGGAGAGAAATAGCGTAATTCAGCCTTGCTTTTGGAAAAAATTTATTGTCTTTGATTGTTCCAAACGATTCAGCCGCCTTTCGGTACTCCCGTGCTTTCAAATATGATTGCGCCGCCTCATTTAGCCATTCCAATTTTTTAGGTTTTTGAGACCACGCGGCTTCATAATGCTGCGCTGCTGCACCAAATTTATTATCAGCCAATAACTGCTGGGCAAGTTTGATATGCTTTTTACTACTCAAATTATCTTGAGCGGATAACGAGCAAACGCTTAGGAAAAAAAGGGCAATATGTAAAGGCAAGCGCGACATATGATCGGGTATTTTTTTAAATGGTTATTCTGTTAAAACTCGTTCAATCACTTTGACAAAATGCTCATGTTCAAGAGCTAACACGTTTCGAGCAATATCTTGAGGCGAATCATCGGGCGAAACGGGGCATTTTGCTTGAAAAATAATGCTGCCTTCGTCGTAAT
>JAYUUR010000327.1:0-3956 GCA_043754475.1 Saprospiraceae bacterium
TCTTTTTTTTAAACTTGAAACCTGTTTTACATTTTTTATTTTTTAATATTTTTAGCCTTTAAAACATTAAGATATTGATAATCAATGATTTATAATAAAACATTTAAAATTTTATCAATTTAGAATACATTTTTATGTAAGATTTAAGTAAAAAAAAACAAGCGAGGATACCCAAAATACAGTATCTTTATAAAAAGAAAAATCCTTAGCACACATGAAACAACTCAATCCTGAACAGCAAAAGAATGTCAAACGCCTAATAAATGAGTACGAGGCGATGTCACAAAAAGGAACGGTACTATTCCATGAGGAAACGGTTTTTATTGACATGATTGACATATTAGAAGAAGAGGGCAAGTGGCAAAAAGCAGCCACTTTTGCCGACGAAGCCATATCCCAACATCCCTTTTCAACTGATTTATACTTGCGTAAAGCCGAGTTACTGCTGAATCGTAATATGATAGACGAATGTCTTGTCACAATTGACAGAGCAGAACTTTTCGCACCGCTCAATATTGATCTTCGCATACTCCGCGCGGAGTTGCTCACAGCGAAAGGTGCCTTCGAGGAAGCCCTATCTGTTTTGGACGAATTGAAAGGCAAAACTTCGCTTTTTGAACTCTCAGACATCTTTCTTATAGAGGCTCAAATCTATGAAGATTTGAAAGATTTTGGCGCAATGTTCCGTTCTCTCAGGCGTTGTTTGCTCACCAATCCCGACAATACTGAGGGGTACACGTCTATATTATTATTGGTTGAAAAACGGGGCAATTATAAGGAGAGCTTTGATTTGCACAACAAATTAATTGATACGAATGCTTACAATTGGCAGGCTTGGCTCAATTTGGGCTTCGCACTGAGGGGTATGGGAAAAGGACAAGAAGCGATTGATGCGTTTGAATATGTGTTTGCGATAGATGAAAGTTGTAAAATTGCCTACATGGAAGCGGCGGATTTGTTAATTGAGAAAAGTGATTATGCCCGCGCTTTATATGTCTATGAAAATGCGATTTTCAACACCCATGAAGACGCTGAAATCATGCTACAATTGGGTTTTTGCTACGAAAAATTGAAAGATTCTAAGACCGCCCTTGTTTTTTATACCCGTGCTTTGGAGTTTGACCCGCAAGATGCGGATGTCTATTTTCGCATTGGCGAGTGCGTCAAATCGCAGGGGCAGTATCAAAAAGCCATCGAAGCCTACCATAAAGCCTTGAAATTGGATTGTCATCGAGAGAATTTTCATGCAGCTTTAGCAGACGCTTATTTGAAATCCGATCAGTTATCGAATGCCTTGTTTAGTTTCCGAAAAGCGGCTTACTTAGCACCCGATGATGTGACTTATTGGTTGCATTATACTTATTTTTTACTCAATATCGGTCAAGAGAAAATGGCGTTGCGTGCGCTCGAAATGGCAGATTTAAATTGTGGCGCACCTGAAATTGAATATTGTCGTGTCGCCTGCCTCTATCAAATGGGTAAGCAACACGAAGCCCTTTATCGGCTCAGAGAAGTGTTGCAATACGATTTTGAAACGCATAAATCACTGTTTCAATGGCGTCCTGAATTGGCTAAAAATTCGGATGTGCAAGCTGTTATAACAGCTTTTTCGCATTGAACAGCCCACTAACCCCCAAAGGGGGAATATATCGGAAGTATATTTAATATCTGATTTATAAAACGATAGATTTATATAAGAATTAAGAGTCCTATTTTATAGGTAGATTGAACATATCTTTGAACAGGCAGTTACTTCGCAGTACTGCCTGTTTTTTTTAGTTATTATGCGAATAATGGGTTAAAAATGCCTTTAGGCATGGCATATCGGTAGTAAACTGAACGGTGGTATAATTACCCCCTCAGTTGCTTCGTCTCTCGCAATGACATAAACTTCATTTTATTAACTAACAAACACATTTTCAAACAAAGACTGCCCAAAGAGTCATTGTGGAAAATGTCCTTGCTCATGTAAAGCGATTCTCAGCACTAACCGATGTTTTTAGAAATCGAATTAATAATTGGGACGATTTGTTTATTACCATTGCAGCTTCTATCCATAATCTTGAAAAACTATATTAACTTTTTTTATTTACGAACTTGTCTATTATCTACAAGAGCCTTATCTACTACTATTTATGAAGATTTCAACGGACAAGGGCGGTCTCTTACTATGGTACCCTTTAAGAGAACTTATGCTTGGTTGAAAATTTGGGGTATGAAAAATAGGATTTCATCATTTTTACCTGCAAGTTTAGTTAGAGGTATTGATATTGCTTATGACAATCCATTTTTTAACACTATTCTTTTTAGGTTTAAAAGTGGAAACAATACACCTGGATTTCCAATAAATTTAAATGGGGTTAATGCACCTTTTAATGATAGAGCGGAAAGTTGGATATCTTTAGGCTTATAATTTTTAATGTAATTGAGGTTGTAGAGATATGCCTTTGCAACCTCAATTTTAAAAAAAAACAATTCATGATTAGATTTATTATAATTTTTCTTTTACTATCGATTTCATTTAATGTAAAAAGTCAAAGCAATTTTAACAACGGCATTGATAGACTCATAACGTTTGAACCAAACTGGGGTGGAGTAAGTTTAAAAGTATTTTCAAGGAACCCTAATGTTGAAGACATTAAAATATCTTCTCGGCTTTTCAATCCTCGGATTGGCTTTTTTCTTTTTAAAAATGCAGAATTAGGCATCAGCGGTACTTTTATAAAAGTTAAAAGTAATCACCCCTCAGTACAACCGGGCAAAGCTTATGCTTTGGGGTATTTTCTGCGTTATCATCTGAGTTTTCTCAATTTTTGGCAAGGCATCAACAAAAAAGGTAAAAAATATTCTCTTCGGGGAAAGCCTTTCGTCGAGTTCGACCATGAGTTTTCAACATTCGGTCAAGATTCATTGAAGAATCATTCCTTTACACCACATTTAAGCAATCGCCGGTTCAATTCAAAATTTGGCGTCAATTTCAGATTATTTCATGAATTATATTTTAGCATCGGTATTATTCATAGTTACAACCCGGATTATTACTACAAACGCTCTCAAGTGGGTGTTTTTAATACATTGGGTTACACTTTCACTAAAAAAAGAAAACAATGAAAAAAACGCTCCTTATTTTTATTTTCATGACCTTTTTTTATCAAATTGTATTCACTCAAAATGTTAAAAAAACATATTTAGATAGAATTACAGTAGGCACATCATTGACTGTCATACCTAATGAATCACATTATAATAATTTTTCCAATGAAGTATTTGAATACCCTGAATATACATGGAATACTAATTTGGCAATAGATATTACCCGCAGTTGGCGAATGGGGTTTCAGTATATGGCTATTTATCCAAGAAGCAAATTTTTTGCTCCTCAACAGTTTTTTATAGCAGGCACTTTTTTACAGTTTAATATGCTTCCTAAAAATTTATCCCGCAATAGAGTATATTTGGAAGCCAGTTATAATTTAGGCAACAAATGCTCTTGTGGCAATTTTGAACCATATAAGGTAGATAATATCCGCTACTGGGGATTAGGCTTTGGAGTAGACCTTAAGCTAACCAATTGGCTGCGGCTTGATATAGGGTTTTTCAACTACCAAATTTTCAATAAAATAGACGGGAAGTATAATTGGACACAGTATATAGTGGGTTTAGAGTTTCCCATTTCGATAAAAAAGAAATAACCTTAATGGCGGATAACTTCTTTATTTTCAACTCTTTACATATTTTTTTGTCATTTTTCATTAATCTTCCACATCAACCACGCCCTATAAACAGAAGAAAAAAATGAAATACCTATTTCCTATTATCTACTTAACATTATTGAGTACAACTTGCAAAAGTATCGCACAATCCAATAATAAAGACTATTTCAATAAGGTTATCGTCGGGACTTCATTGACCCTAATACCTAATTTGTATGAAAATTTAAACGCGCCCAAACAAGA
>JAYUUR010000328.1:0-11980 GCA_043754475.1 Saprospiraceae bacterium
TCACTGACCAACAGAATTTTTTTGATATAATGCTCCATCGAAGGGTAGCCGCTATTGATAGTATTGGTTTCATCTGCAAATCGCTTGGTCTCGCTTTTCTTAGTCGAATCATTCAACATGGTTGATTTTCTATCTAACTCATTGATTTTCAATTGATTAACCTTTTCTAAAGCTAATAGACAAGCAGGAAACTTGACCGTAGAGGCAGGATAAAAATACTCGTCTTTATTGATGCGATAGCGATAGCTTTTGAAAGTCGGCACATTGTCCTTATCTCTGTCTATTTGGGTATATAGAATTTGAAGCCTATATTTTGCAGGATTTTTGAGGATAGTAGCGAATTTGTCAGGATATTTTTTGAGCAATTTTTTCAAAAGCCTATCCGTTTTTTCTTGAGAAAAAGCGGCTGAAATACTAAAGATGAGAAAAGCGAGAGCTAATATTTTTTTCATAAAATAGATTTAATTGATTGATTATCAATGATTTATGTGGTTTTACATTAAAATTACTGAGGGGTACATAAAATCGAAGGTAAAAATACAGTGCTTTTTGATGATTTTATGATGAATAATGGACAAGCCGAAAAAAATCTAAACTTAATTAAATTATAAAACCCTCAAAAAGTGATTATTTAAATCAACCGCCTTGACTATCTATTTCTTTCATATTCAGCTAATAGTTTGAGCAAGAATCTTGTGACATTAGAATATGTGGTTAAATGATGAGAATACGGCAATTCTATGCTTTGTCTTCTATTTCAAACCCATATATTTTAAAAAACATATTGAAAATCAAGCATTTATAAAGGCTTGACAGACGTGTATTTAAAAGTGAGAAAACAAAATATCTGACACCCCCTCAGTATTGTGACGCTATTTAATGCTATTTGGCTAAGATTTTGCCTATTGTATAGTATCGAGTCTTACGTAAAGCGAATCTTATAACTTACAATGTCTTCAACCAAAATTACGACAGAATGGGTGGTCGCCCGTCTTAACTACAACGAGCCTTGGCTACATTTCTTAACAAAATGTGTCAAACCATTAGTTGACTCGATGACCCACACGGGCATCATCGAAAGGTACTACTGGGAACGTTCGTATGAAGGAGGGGCGCACATCCGTCTGTATTTTAGGTGCAACACTGAATTCAAACACACCCTTGTTATTCCGAGTTTAGTAGAGCATTTTGAGGCGTTTTTTGCTACAAAGCCTTCTGTCCGCAGCATCGAAAAATACGATTTCGTACCCAATAATACGGTGCAACTCATTGATTATGAACCAGATGCAGAGATGTGGGGTGGTCATGTAGGCTTGCCCATTGCCGAGCGGCATTTTCAATCGTCGAGTGAAGTTATCCTTGATTTTATGACCCGAAAAGGTGATAAATGGTCGTCTGATGATGTCTTAGCAACGGCTATTCAAATGCACTTAGGTTTTGCTGAATCGGCTGATATGGATATTGAAGAATCCATTCGCTTTTTTGAATATTGCCTTTTGTACCATTCTACTGAAGATTTTCGACTTCAATATCTTGAAGAATTTTTTGATAACCAACGTGAGCCTTTCATTAATTTTCACACCGAACTTTGGGATGCTTTACAGACCAAAAGTGAATTTAAAGAAGATATTTATAATCAGTGGATTGAGCAATGTTTTTACTCTACAGCTGACTTAGTGCGCACGTTCCGCCTCCGAGCACTCAAAGTGGATGCTAAATTTAGTGCTTTGTGGACATTATATGCTCGACTCCTGCGAATGACCAACAACCGACTCGGTATTCAAGGGCGCGACGAATCGTTGATTTTTTACCTCATGATGCGAAGCCTTGAAAAAATAGGTATTGAAAATATGAAGATTTAACCTAAGAATAGCAAGTTTAGAATAATAAAGCTTTCTCATTGAGTCCACAGCGTCAAAACCTGTGGATTTTTTTTTATCTTTATTTGTAGATTGTAACCTTCATTTAGTCGTTTAAAAGCATTAAATCAGGGTTTTTCATTGTAACTTAAAGAACTTTTACAACATCAAATAGGTTTTGTTAGCATTAATTGTACAATCTAAATCAAAATTAAATGATTAATAAACTTTTGAACGGTTTTAATACAGCAACTCAAATTTCACACCTTGTAAATACTTTTTCAGAAATGAACCAAGAAGAAAAAGCTCAAAGAGCCAATGACATTATCAAAAACCATGTAGGATTTGCTGCCAGTGCAGGTTTGATTCCGATTCCAGGCGCGGATTTGGCTGCTGTAACGGCAGTGCAACTGAATATGCTTCGCCAATTGGCTAAGCAATATGACATTAAATTCATGGACAATATTGGCAAAAACATTATTACTGCTATCGCTGGCAGTAGCATAGCCCGTGTAGCAGCCAGCTTAGTAAAAATCATCCCGGGCATAGGCACTGTCGTTGGAGAAATGAGTATGGCAGCCATGTCAGCAGCCTCTACTTATGCTTTGGGTAAAATGTTCGCTCGTCATTTCGCTAACGGCGGCACTTTAGATAATTTCGATTTAAGGTCATCTAAAAAAGTATATGAAGAAGAGTTGAAAAACGGTAAAAAAGTAGGTAATGTCATTGCGAAAGATGAAACAACTGAGGGGGTATCTAAAACAACAACGACCGATGATTTAGTGACTCAATTGAAAAAGTTATCTGAGTTGAAAGACGCCGGCGTCCTATCTGATGATGAATTTCAACAAATGAAAGCTAAATTGCTTGATAAATTTTAATCCCTTTTCGTTTGTCATTCAGTAGGAAAAAAAAAGCGAACCTTCCGAAAGAAGATTCGCTTTTACTTTACAACTATGTTTTATTGAAATAACTACCAACTCATGTCTTCATCATCATCTAAGCTATGAGAGCCTTTGTTCCGCTGTTCAGTCCGCACTTCTTTTTCTTTTCTAACAACTACGTCAGCAGCTTCTTCAGCACTTTCCTCAAAATCTTCATTTTCTAAACCCTCCTCACTATCCTCAGTCTCTTCGCTTTTGATTTCTAAAGGAATTTTACGAGCATCTTCCTTGTCGTATCCATTTTCCTCAGCCATACGTGCTTCATATTCATCTTGACGGCGAGCGAACTCATCATAATCATACTGTGGCATCAATTCCGTTTTGATGTAATTAATAGTTTCTTCAAGACCTTGAATGAAGCGGTTAAAATCTTCTTTATAAAGAAAAATTTTATGTCGCTCATAGCCACCATCAAATCTTTTAGTGCTTTCAGTGAGGGTCAAGTAAAAATCTTCCCCTTTCGTTCTTCTGACATCGAAAAAATAAGTTCTTCGTTTTCCGGCTCGAACCTTCTTTGAATAGACACTTTCAAAACGTTTGGAATTTCTCTCGTTATCCACTTTTTCTTTTTTTATTTAAACAAAAAATTTCTTCCGTTACAAAAGTAATTATTTGTTTCAAATATTAATCTTCTTTCCAAATATTTTAAATCAATTTTTAAAATGTAACAAATATTTTTATTGTGTAAAATTTACAATTTATGCTTCTCAATCATCTCCAACAATTCATCCCGATAGTTTTTTCCAATTGGTAAATGCTTAGGCTGCCCTTTTTCCATCACTTCCACCATGTTGCCCACGATGGCATTTATCTTATCCATGCCCACGATGTAAGAGCGATGAATGCGGACAAATTGACCCACCGGCAGTTTATCTTCAAGGCTTTTCATAGTTTGCAAAGAGATAACACGACCCGTTTCCGTGCGGATAATCACATAATCTTTCAAGCCTTCGATGTAAAGAATATCGACGAACTTTACGCGCACTAATTTTTTATCACTTTTCACAAAAAAGTAATCTGTTTCGCCTGTGTTTGTGCCTACAGCGATAGAATTACCATCGGGTGTTGGAGCGGCTTCTTTGTTGTGGAGTTCATGTTGTTCGGTGGCTTTGTTCACGGCTTTCATGAATCTATCCATCGAAATGGGTTTCAATAAATAGTCCAAAGCATTCAATTCAAAACCCTCAACGGCATAATTGGGATAAGCCGTTGTGAACACCACCATCGGCGGTTTTGACAATGTTTTGAGAAACTCAATACCCGTCAGTTGAGGCATTTGAATATCCAAAAACATCAAATCAATGTCATGATTTTTCAACATTTCATTGGCTTCAAAAGCATTATTACAACGACCAATGAGGTTCAAATCGGGCATCCGCGAAACGTAGGTTTCAAGAACATCCAGTGCAAGCGGTTCATCGTCAACGATTATTACATTCATAATTGAGTAGATTTTATAATTAGACATTAGATTGTTAGATATTAGACAATAGACTGTTAGAGTATTACTAACTATCATAAAATATTGATTATCAAGAAATTAATCTATGAGGTTTTGAAAACCTCATAGATTAATTGCGAACGTACTTACTTTAATTTTTCAAAAATATTTTTAGATATTTTAGTTGAATCAATATCCATCGAGCCATTTAAGCGCATCCATAAATTGACGCCGTAGGTATTGGGTTTATCAAAAATATCCAAATGATAGCCTTCGGGATATAGGATTTCCAAACGCCGTTTCACATTCACCAAACCGATGCCGCCGCTTCTTCGATGCTCCTGTGCGGGCTGCTTTTCAGGCTTGCTGTTTTCAACATATAAATTCAATTCATTTTTATCAATAAATATATGAATTTGGACAAAACCGGCTGAAATATGGTTGGCAGCACCGTGTTTGAAAGCATTTTCGATAAAAGAAATAAAAATTAAAGGGGCTACTTGTAAATCACCCACCGTACCTTCTACCTCAAATTTTATATCCAAATGCTTATGCCGAAGTTTTTCTAAATCCAAATAATTGCGAATATAAGCAATCTCTTTACTGAGGGGTACAAGTTTTTCATTACATTCGTAGAGCATATACCGCATCATTTCCGAGAGCTTAATGACTACTTCGGGTGCTTCATCCGATTTTTTTAAAGTCAGAGCATATAGACTATTCAGCGTATTGAAAAGAAAATGCGGATTGATTTGTGATTTCAAAAAATTCAATTCCGTTTGCATCGTCCGCGTTTCGAGTTCCTGTTGTACACGTGTTTGTTTAGCCCAATCCGTCGTAATTTTTACCAATGTAGAAACGCCTGCCGTAATGAGTGAAAGCAAATAATAGTAAGTTTGATGCTCCTTGAGTTCACTTTGTAAATCGGGAAAATTGCTAAATTTATTGAATAAAATAAAAATTTTAATCGGCGTCACGACCAAAGCTACAACTATTAAAATACCCAGATAAGTCCATAACTTATTGTGAGTCAAGTATTTAGGTATTAAGTATTCACTGTTGACGTAATAAATAGCAGCATAAAAAAAGACATTCACCAACTCATTCGTAAAAAAAAACATAAAACTTGCATCGCCGCCTTGCATCTCCACAATAGTGAGAATACAGAGCAGCGTGAACCAAAACGCTGCATGGTAGATAACACGCCGCGTCAAAAGCAATTTGATATTTGATATAAATGAGTTCATTTCAAGGGCTAAGTAAGTGCCTTTGCTATTAATAATGTATTTTATTAGATTAAAATGCCTTTATTTTGGATTAAACCCAGCGTGGGTGTTAGGATAAATCAGATAGTTTTTACTTTTGCTCATATTCACCTCACAATATAATTCAATAGCTGCATGATAATCGGTTTCGATGCCAAACGGGCTTTCAATAATTTCACAGGCTTGGGCAATTATAGCCGAACGCTAATAGAAACCCTTGCAAAATACTACCCTAAGAACGAATACCACCTTTTTACACCTAAAAAAATAGAGCATCCTCGTTTGGATTTTATTCAATCATACCCCTCAGTATCGGTGCATTTTCCGATAGGTTTTATGCGTAAAATTCACCCATTATGGCGGTCTTACTTCATTGCAGATGATATTTCAAGAGAAAAAATAGACATTTTTCATGGTTTATCGCATGAATTACCTTTGAAAATACCTAAAAATGTGAAAAAAGTGGTGACCATTCACGACCTAATTCATGAGCATTATCCCCAATTTTATCCATTAATTGATAGAAAAATATACTCTTGGAAATTTAAATCAGCGTGTGAAAAAGCTGATGTTGTGGTCGCTATCAGCGAAGCGACGAAGCGGGATATTATGGATTTTTATAAAATTGAAGAGAGTAAAATTAAGGTGATTTATCAATCGTGTCATACCCAGTTTTATACCCATGCCCCCCTCAGTATTTTGAATAAAAATAAGCTTAATTTACCTGAAAATTATGTCTTGTACGTAGGGACTGTCAATGAGCGTAAAAACCTTTTGGGCTTAGTCAAGGCTTTGCAAATGATTGATAATCAATTAGATATAAAATTAGTTGTGATTGGTGAGGGAGGTGATTATTTTAAAAAAGTAAAAAATTATGTTTCAGAAAATCGGATGGAGAATAGAATTTTATTTCTATCCAATATCCCATTTTCTGATTTCCCAAGCATTTACCGACAAGCGAAAGCTTTGATTTTACCGTCTTTTCAAGAAGGTTTTGGCATTCCTATTATTGAGGCTTTATGGAGCGATTGCCCTGTGATTACGAGCGAAGGCGGCTGTTTTTCCGAAGCAGGTGGACTTGATTCTATCTACATCAATCCGCACGATTCGGCAGCCATCGCACATGCTATTGAGCGCGTTGTGACGGACGAAAGCCTCCGCGAGCGTATGATACTGAGGGGGGGAGAATATGTGCAAAAATTTCATGAACAACGGATTGGTCAGGAGTGGGAAAGGCTTTATAGCAGTTTGTAATGCCGAATTAAAAAAACCGCGACCCCTCGTCGCGGCATTTTCATCTTTACTCAATACATTTTTAATATTGCCTTCGCTTTAATTCGCCATCTCAGATAGAAATTTCAATCGAATAAGCTGCACTTCTTCATAAGTTAATTCCTCATCGTCTTCTTTCAGTATTTTATAGGCTTCATCAGGACTGTCATTATCAGATTTCATGAAGAAATCATATATCTCATCCTGCACTCCTTCATCTATCACATCATCAATACTATAATCAAGATTCAATTTCATACCAGACGTAACGATAATGTTCAACTCATCCATGAGCTCATGGTAACCCATTTGGTTTTGCCTTGCCAATTCCGCCAACGGCACTTTTTTATCAATGCCTTTGATAATCGCCACCTTCGTTTTGGATTGATTAGCAACCTGTTTGATGACAAAATCTTGCGCCCGTTCTATTTCATTTTCCTCAACATATTTAGCAATCAATTCAATAAATGCTTTACCATATTTTTGCGCTTTACCCGCCGATACACCACTGACCTTTGTCAATTCGTCCATGGTAATCGGGTATTGCGTAGCCATGTCTTCGAGGCTCGGGTCTTGAAAAATAATATATGGTGGCACATTTTTCTTCTTCGCCTCCGTTTTACGCACGTCTTTGAGCAGTTTTAAAAGCGTTGAATCCAATGCAGCCGGACGGGCTTGCATTTCCTCAGGGTCGCTGTCCACGTCATTGAAATCTCGATTGATGGTAATCATGACTTCATGCGGTTTGTCCATGAAAATTTTGCCCAAATCCGTCAAGTGAATCACACCATATTGCTCAATTTCTTTATAAATAAAATTATGCAACAGTGCGTGGCGAATAACGGAGTTCCAAAAAACATCATCTTTACCTTTGCCTTGACCAAATTGCTCATGTTTATTAAATTTAAAGTCTTTAATTTCTTTGGTTTCATTACCCATAATGAAATCCACCACCATTTTAATAGTGTATTGCTCGCTCAAAGTCTCAATAGCTTCCAAAGCAATCACCATATATTCGTGTACATCTACTTTTTCCTTTGGATTGCGGCAATTATCGCACATTTTATTACAGTTAGAAGATGAATAGGCTTCACCGAAATAATGCAATAAAAACTCACGGCGGCAAGCAGTCGTCTCGGCATAAGCAGTCATCTCTTCCATGAGCTGCATACCCATTTCACGCTCGGCTACGGGCTTGTCGCGGAGGAATTTTTCCAAACGCGTAATGTCTTTATAACTGTAAAATGCTATACAACGCCCTTCCAATCCATCACGCCCACCACGCCCTGTTTCTTGATAATAATTTTCAATAGATTTAGGAATATCGTAATGCATGACGAAGCGGACATCGGGCTTATCGATGCCCATACCGAAGGCTATCGTAGCTACAATAACATCAATATCTTCCATCAAAAAAGCGTCTTGCGTATTGGCTCTTGTCTTCGCATCGAGTCCTGCGTGATAGGGTGCAGCTTTGATACCATTCACGTTCAAAACTTTAGCAATATCTTCTGTCGCTTTACGTGATTGGACGTAGATAATGCCCGATTTCTCAGGTAATTCCTTAATAATTTGGATAATTTGCTTGTGAACTTGCTCTACTTTGCTGGGCTTGGGGCGCACTTCGTAGAATAAATTATCGCGATTAAAGGAAGACACAAAGGTGTTTTCATTGTGCATATCCAAATTTTTCACAATATCAATCTGCACTTTAGGCGTAGCCGTAGCCGTCAGCGCAATAATCGGTACGCGATTATCAATCGTCTCAATCATAGTGCGAATGCGGCGATATTCAGGTCGAAAATCATGTCCCCATTCCGAAATACAATGTGCTTCATCCACTGCCACAAACGAAATTTTCGTATTCTGAAAAAACTCAATGTTTTCATCTTTCGTCAGTGTTTCAGGCGCAACATAGAGCAGTTTTGTATGCTTGTCGGTGATGTCTTGCTTCACCTTTTTTATCTCCGTTCGAGAGAGCGAAGAGTTCAAAAAATGGGCTACCTCATCGCCATCTGAGTAACCTCGAATCGAATCCACTTGGTTTTTCATCAAGGCAATCAGCGGTGATATTATCAAGGCAGTGCCTTCCATCATCAGGGCGGGTAATTGATAACAGAGCGATTTGCCACCGCCTGTTGGCATCAGTACAAACGTATCATGTCCTTCTAAAACGCTTCTGACAATCGCCTCTTGATTGTCTTTGAATTTATCAAATCCAAAATATTTCTGCAAAGACTCGTTTATAAAATCTTTCGTCACTTCCATTGTCGCCATTTCGGTACGAGTTTATTTGATTTTTTTTTATTAAAAAAAAGATAATTGTTAATTTAATAATGATTTTTAAAAATTTGAAACCTTATATCATAAAAAATTAAAATTAATGAAAAACGACAATCATACTGAGGGGGTGTCATTTAATCAAAATTTTTAGTATAATAATAGGAAATAGCCAAATTTTATTCTCAATTCGGGTATAAAAATAAAATCCAATCAAGTCAGCGACTCTGATTGGACTCTAAAATTAAAACAATTAATCTGTTTATTTCCAAATTTAAGATTATTTTTTTTGTTAATGATAAAAAAAAACTTTTAAAACTATGATTAATTTTACCCCTCATTCGGATTCTTCTATCGGTTGACCCATTGTCTAACGATACGTTGTAAACGCCGTTCCGCATTTATATGAAACAACAAATCATTCAATCTGCCCTCGCCACGCTCGATATTGAAATCGAAACGCTCATCAATCTTCGAGCCTGCATCAACGCCGATTTTGTCCAAACAGTCGAGACGATTGTACAATCTAAAGGACGGGTGATAATTACCGGCATCGGCAAATCTGCCATCGTCGCACAGAAGATTGTCGCCACCCTCAACTCCACTGGCACCCCCTCAGTATTTATGCACGCCGCCGATGCTATTCATGGCGACATCGGCATCGTGCAGCGCAATGATACCGTGATTTGCATTTCCAAAAGCGGCGATACACCTGAGATTAAAGTGCTCGTGCCGCTGTTGAAAAATTTTGGCAGCACCCTCATTTCGATGGTCTCTAATACAGAATCATATTTGGCTAAACAATCCGATTTTATACTCCACACACCCATTGCACAAGAAGCTGACCCCAATAATCTCGCACCTACCGCCTCTACTACCGCTCAAATGGCAATGGGCGATGCACTCGCAGTATCCTTATTAGCCGTTCGGGGTTTTACATCTCAAGATTTCGCTCAATTTCATCCGGGCGGAGCATTGGGCAAGCAGTTGTATTTGCGGGTACGCGACATTTATCCTAATCATGGTGCCCCCTCAGTATCGAGAGGTACAAACCTCAAAAATACCATCCTTGAGATGACTTCTCAAAGGCTCGGCGCAGCAGTGGTTTTGGATGAGGCACACCATATAATAGGTATCATCACCGACGGCGACTTGCGGCGGATGCTCATCAAGGATTTGGATATAAAATTGGTACAAGCCGAAGACGTCATGACGCCCTACCCTTTGACGATAGACGCCAACGCTTTAGCCGTAGAAGCGATGGTATTAATGCGACAAAAAAGCATCACTCAATTGGTGGTCGTGGACAATGACAGATATGTCGGCATGGTGCATCTGCATGATTTGCTGAAAGAGGGAATCGTTTGATAGTTATGAGTTATGAGTTATGAGTTTTTTACAAAGGACAACTTGTAACTCATAACTATTATAGCATATTCACCTCCGCCACCAGCCCAATTCCGAACCGCTCCAGCACAGAGGCTTGTATATCCTCCGCTAATTGTTGAATATCTGCCCCATGCCCATTGCCATAATTCACCAAGACCAAGGCTTGGCGTTCATGCACACCTACATCGCCTAAGCGTTTGCCTTTCCAACCACATTGTTCGATGAGCCAACCGGCTGCTACTTTTACGCCCGTAGCTGTTGGATAGCCGACGATGGTTGGGAATTGTTCTTTGATCCGTTGAAAATCAAGGGTCGGTATTTCAGGGTTCTTGAAAAAGCTGCCAGCGTTGCCGATGACTGAGGGGTCGGGCAATTTAGATTGTCGAATTTGAATGACAGCGTTGGAAATATCTTGAATGGTGGGGTTATTAATGGCTTTTTCCTTTAAAACCTTTTGAATGTCGCCATATTCAGTCTGTAAAACATGATTGGCAGTGGACAGTTTTAGAAAAACTTTTGTAATGAAATATTGCCCTTTTAAAGCAGTTTTAAAAATAGAATCGCGGTAGCCAAATTGACATTGAGCTTTGGTAAATGTTTCGATTTCTAAAGTCTTTAAATTCAGGGCTTCTAATTTGACAAATACATCTTTCAATTCCACACCATACGCCCCTATATTTTGAATCGGCGATGCCCCCATAGTGCCTGGTATCAAAGACAAATTTTCAATGCCGCCCCAATTATTTTTAACAGCAAATTCTACAAACCCATGCCAGTTCTCGCCACTACCAATACCCACTTCTATAAACTCATGGCTTGCCTTTTCATCATAAAATGCATCCCCTATAATTTGAATGCCTTTTAAATCATTTTTAATAAAAAGCCTATCATAATGTTCTTGTGTGAATAAAATATTAGAGCCGCCGCCCATAATTTGAATAGGCAGTTTGTTGATTTTTAAAACCTTAATCAAATCATCAATGGATTTGATGTTGATAAAGGCAGCACATTGGGCTTCAATACCAAATGTGTTGTATTTTTTTAATGAAAACTTGTATTTAATTCTACTTTTCAATTTTACAATGGAGTTTTCAATTTGAATAATACTTGAAAAATATTCGTTTTCCCCCTAACCCCATGCGCATCAACACCGTTATTTATAATGTATAAAGTATTGATTATCATAGATTTATAACTCCACCATTTATGGTGGGGGATTGCGATTAACAACTGTTTAGGCTTCAGCCGTCCACCTTTTGGCTTTGATAAATGAACGGCTAAAGCCTAAACTATATTTAACAATCTGCCTCCACCATAAATGGTGGAGTTATAGATTAAAAACAGTATTCAGAATTAATATTTTACATATTCTTAAAAATGATGTTGATGCATATGCCCCTAACCCCCAAGGGGGAAAACGAATACCAATGCACAAGTTTAAAAGGAAATTTATTACTCGTTACTAAAATATCTAATTTCTATCTCAAATATCTAATACTCATCCCCATGCAAGTCTCAAAAACCGCAACC
>JAYUUR010000329.1:0-3947 GCA_043754475.1 Saprospiraceae bacterium
AATATCGAGATTCATATCTCGGATGTTATTGCAAAATTCGTTTTTTTATTTGGTTTCCACAAGGCAGTGTGGTTAACGTTCAGGAGGAATCTCTTTTTACCTTTATGAATGTACAAAAGAGATTCCTCCTGAATGACAAAAACCATGTGTCATTATTGTGTTGGCAATAAATATGTTTTAAAATGACTAATATTCACGAGATTTTAGAAAATTTCAAAAAACTCAATGTCCTCATCGTCGGTGATGTCATGATTGATAGGTATCTGCATGGCAAAGTCAACCGCATTTCGCCCGAAGCACCAGTGCCTGTGGTAGAGTTACAAAAGCAGGAAGACCGTTTGGGTGGTGCAGCCAATGTGGCACTCAATATTAAAGCATTAGGTGCAACGCCTTATTTATACAGCGTGATAGGGGATGATACTGAGGGGGTCACTTTTCAAAATTTAATGACCAAATTTGACCTCAATACTGAGGGGGTCATGATAGCATGGGATAGGAAGACAACTGTGAAAACTCGCATTATGGCAGGTACTCATCAAATGCTGCGTGTGGACAGCGAAAATACTCATGATTTGGAGGAAAATCTACAAGCCATTTTTTTAAATAAAATTCGCAACTTATTGGCTGTCAAACAAATACATGTTATTATTTTTCAAGATTACAATAAAGGTGTTTTAACTTCTACGATAATCGAAGGGGTGATGTCAGAGGCTTTGAAGCATAATATTCCGACAGTGGTAGATCCTAAAAAGCACCATTTTTTAGATTACAAACAAGCCACTCTTTTCAAACCCAACTTAAAAGAAATACGTGAAGCTGTGCCTTTTGAAGTAAAACCCGAGGTTGAATCTTTACAAAAAGCGGCTGATTTTCTGCGAATACATATGGGTCAGAAATACACTATGGTTACACTTTCCGATAGAGGCTTATTTTTTGAGCAAAATGGCATTGTGAGGAACGTGGCAACTGAGGGGGGTAAAATATATTCCACCAAAACGCGCAACATTGCCGATGTGAGTGGCGCGGGCGATACGGTGGTGAGCGTAGCAGCATTAGGCTTGGCTTTGGCGTTAGGCATAGATACTATAGCTACACTATCCAACTTGGCAGGTGGACAAGTATGCGAAACGGCGGGTGTAGTGCCCGTCAATCTTGAACAATTAGCCTACGAGTTTTCGTCTTAATATTCCTATATTTCCTCTTGATAAACCCCCTTTTTATCGAATAGCTTTTTCATTCAAGCCCCAAAATTGATTTCAAGTCAAAATTTTCACATACCTTTTCGGCGTGAAACATACTTTTATTCTGTTATCCCATACTTTACTGGTATTTTTTTTGATTAAACATTTTTATTAAAAAAATTATTGCTTTACTTTGCGATTATTGTACCCTATTGTATAAAGCATCCCTTTGGGCAGCATTTTTGACAATAGAGAGCATATTCAAATCCATTTCACAATTAAAATTAAATTATTATGCGTCAAATTTTTACTCATTTCTTTGCCATGATGATGCTTTTGCTAAGCGTCAATACTCTGAGTGCTCAAACGACCGTTTTTTGGCCTACTGCGGATAGCAGTACCATTTTAGCCAGTCAGTTTGCAGACACAACTCAAATATTTAAATCTACAACCGCTACGCCTACACCTCCCGCAGCCTTTAAAGGATGGACGTCGAAAGGTCTTTTATCAGCAGACCCTGCCAAAGTGAATGCCACTCATTGGGATTGGAAACGCAATGGCAAAGCAGATAAAGGTGCTTTTTGGGGAACTTTAAGAGCCTTAGCTTCTCCTACTGCTGCCAATGGTTGTGCTGTTTTCGATTCAGATAATTTAGATGGTAATTTGATTTCTCCTGCACCACACGCTGGAGAGTTAATATCTCCAATTATTAATGCAACGGGTTATTCTAATATCGTAGTTGAATTTAATCAATATTTCAGAAAATTTGAAAGCGAGTGCTATCTACAATATTCAACCGATGGCGGTGCTACATGGTCAAGATTAGTCAATGTGTTTCCAAATAAGGATTTGAAAACGAATGAAGTAACTTATAACTCTTTTACAGCATCTAATACAGACTCTACTAAAGTTAAAGTCGCTTTACCGGGTAGTGTTGGTACTAACAATTTTAGAATTAAATTCGTTTTTGATGGGGATGGCTTTGGTAGTGCCAGCCCTCGCGATCGTGGCACATATCAAGGTTATTATTTTTGGATAATTGATGATATAAAACTTACAAATGAGAAATTCTATAACATGAGAGTGGATCAATTTTATGCTTTACCTCCAAGCCTCTACACACCCAAGGAACAATTGGATACTGTACGTTTTCTTGCAGATATAAGAAATATGGGCTCTGTTCCTATGAATAATGTCAAATTGCAAGTAAATGTTTGGCGTGCAAGTGATGGAGCTTTAGTATATACAGGCACTAATACTCAATATCCGGTAAGTTTTGGTTTAGATACTGCTTATGAAAATCGTCTTGTAACACAGCCACTTTTACCTACTGCCACACAACAAGTTGGGCGTTATATAGGTAGTTATCGTGTTATTGGAGATAGCTCAAAAGTGGATATTAATCCTGCGAATGATACTATTGGCTTTCAGTTTTGGGTTTCTGATACGACGAATGCCAATAGCGTAGTTGTTGCTGGAGTTGGTAAATCTAATTTTACTAAAGAAAATGCCAATCTAACAACTACTCGCATAGGGAACGGTTTTTGGACAGGTACAGAACCACGTTCTGTTCGCTATGGTGTATATTATCGCGTCAATAAAGTACCTGCTACAATTACTTCTTTGATTACAAGGTTTGATAAATCAGCTGCTGTACCTGGCAGGCGAGTTCAGGGTAGTTTATATGAATGGAAAGATGCTAATAATGATGGTGTTATTCAAGGCACAGAAAGAACGCTTGTAGCTGGGGCAGATACATTAATCTCAAAAAATCAAGCCCCCTTCAATCCTGATGCACCAAGTAATGGATGGTTTGTATTTAATTTATTAGATATCGCTACTAACAAATTTTTCTATCCTAAACCTAAAACTGATTATTTGGCAGTAGTAGAATTTGATGCACCTGTAATAGCAACACCTGTTGACTCGAACTATATGAGGTTTGTATTCAATAGAGGTTCATTTGATTATGATGGAATGCGTTACGTAACAAATTCATTAGGCTCTCCGAGACACAGTATCATTTTAGGAAAAACGGCAGATAGTGAATGGTCAACGACAGGTTTTAGCGATGGATCATTAACACCAGTAATACGTTTAAATGTATTGCCTTTCCTTTTGACTAATACAACTACAGTTTTATCTAATAAAAATACAATGTTGATATCACCAAATCCTGTTGGTCAAGACAATGTAGTCAATATTCAGGTAGATTTGGAAAAAGTCAGTGATGCATTATTCAGAGTCATGACAGTTGACGGTAGGTTGATGACAGAGCAAGTGATGGATAAATTCCAAAAGCAAAATATTCAACTTCAAGTCAATGATTATCCGTCAGGCACCTATCTCATACAGATATTGACACCAGAAGGTATTATGACAAAACGTTTTGTAAAAGCGAATTAAATAGTTGATAATCAACTATTTACATAATAGAAAACCCGCAAGATGTGATGTCTTGCGGGTTTTTCTTTTAATAGCTAATGATTTAGGATAATAATATTTTAGGTTTATCAATCGGTTGTGAAATCATATTGGATGAATATAGTATATTATCTATTTTTAGCATGTCGCTTCTTAACAGCGATTTAATAGGTTTTAACGGAATAGGTATAAATCCAAAACCCTTTATAGTACATACACTCGTTTCAATGGAAGAACATGCCATGTCCAACATATTTAGGTTAATATCATAAGCTTTTATACAAACAGTATAAGTCGTCCATGAAGTTAATCCGTGAAATGTACGATTCGTATTGGTTGTAG
>JAYUUR010000330.1:0-3933 GCA_043754475.1 Saprospiraceae bacterium
AAAAGGTAACAACAATTTGTTCACTTCACCCATTCGCCGCGATAATCCGGCTGCTAAAACAATAGCTGTCACCATTTTTTTTTATTGTTTTTGTCATTCAGGAGGAATCTCTTTTGTGCATTCGTAAAGCAAAAAGAGATTCCTCCTGAATGACAAAAATTATGTGTTGCCTTTTATTTTTTATAAACCACCCCTTCTTTCATCACAAATGTCACGTTCATCAAAGTCTTCACATCCGTCAAAGGATTAGCATCCGTTGCAATAATATCAGCCAATTTGCCGACTTCGATACTGCCCAATTGGTCTTTCATTTCCAAAACTTCTGCAGCCACGATTGTAGCCGATTTGAGGGCTTCCATAATAGGCATACCAGCTTCCGTCATGTACTGAAACTCCTTTGCATTCAAGCCATGTTTAAAAACGCCCGCGTCTGTTCCAAAAGCAATTTTCACCCCAGCTTTATAAGCTTTTTCAAACGTTTTTTGAATATATGGACCTGTTTCTAAGGCTTTTGGCTGTATTAACGGATGGTAATAACCGGGTATTTTAGCAGAATCCGCCGTTGATTTTCCTGCAATAACGGTTGGCACATAGTAAGTTCCTTTTTCTATAAAAATTTTAATCGCCTCATCGTCCATAAATGTACCGTGTTCGATGGTTGTTACGCCTGCTCGCAAGGCGCGTTTCATGCCTTCCGCCCCGTGTGCGTGTGCGGCTACGCGAAAGCCATAATCATTCGCCGTTTGTACTACTGCATCCACTTCATCTTGCATAAACTGAGGGGCTTTGCCGTTTTTAGCAAGTGATAAAACACCACCTGTAGCCGTAATTTTTATCCAATCAGCCCCATCTTTATAGCGTTGACGCACCGCTCTTCGGGCTTCCTCGGGGCTATTCACCACGCCATCATCTACATTATCGGGGAACGTAATATCAGGTCGCCAGCCATTGGTAGGGTCGCCGTGACCGCCTGTTGTGGCAATCGTTTTGCCCGATGTAAATATGCGGCAACCGACTACTAAACCTTTATTAATAGCATTTCTCAATGAAATATTCACACCCGAACCACCCATATCTCGCACCGTCGTAAACCCTGCCATGAGCGTTGTCATAGCATGTTTTTGAGCTTCAAAAGCTACATCTGCACTCGACATGCTCATACGTTTTTGGATTTGGTCGCGACTGGTTTCATTTTCAATATGCACATGTAAATCAATCAATCCTGGCATAACGGTTTTTGATTTAAGGTCAATCATTTCATCGTTTGACTGAGGGGATATGTAACCGTTTTGAACAGCGGTAATTTTATTTTTTTCAACAACCAGCGTCACTTGCGTTCGAGCAACATTGCTCACGCCATCAATAAGCGTACCGCAATAAATGAGTTTGCGTTGAGCGAAAGCATTGAAAATCAATAAATTAGCGAATAAAAACAAGAAGAGTTTTTTCATTGAATGCATTATTTTAGATGAAATTAAAAATTGAGTGAAAATATAAAACTTCTTTCAGCTTAAATGTTTTTTATAGAAAAGTAAACATGTATTTTAGCGAAAAAAAATATGGAACATATAGAATTACTCATTTTATTTTTCACGATTGCGGCGGTTTATGCTTCGGCAGGCTTCGGCGGTGGGTCGAGTTATTTGGCTGTGATGGCGTTGTTTGGTATCAGCATGGCAACCATGAAACCAACGGCTTTGATGTGCAATTTAGTGGTGGTCATCGGGGGTACATATATTTTTTGGAAAAATGGTTTCTTTAATTTAAAAAAAATCATACCCCTCAGTATAGCGAGCGTTCCGATGGCATTTATAGGTGGTTTGATAAAATTAAATGAAAAAACTTTTTTCGTTTTGTTGGGTGTCAGCCTTGTAATAGCCGCATTATTGATGTTTTTTCAAAAGAATAATCAAAAAGAAACTGTTGAAATTACCGAAACGCCCATCGTTTTATCAAGCGGCATGGGGGCTGCCATTGGCTTTTTATCAGGCATGGTAGGCATTGGCGGCGGCATTTTTTTAAGCCCCATTTTAAATCTTTTGAAATGGGATTCGCCTAAAAACATCGCTGCCACAGCGAGTTTTTTCATTCTGATTAATTCCGTAGCGGGTTTAGCAGGGCAATTATTTCAGAATAAATTCGCCATTGATTGGGCATTTGCCTTGCCGCTCATGGCAGCCGTTTTGCTTGGTGGGCAGTTGGGGAGTCGGGTTAGTGCATTGAAATTCAATCAGTTATACGTTCGGCAAGCAACGGCGGCATTAGTTTTTTATGCAGGGATTAATATTTTATGGACGCATTTATAAATAAATAATGACAATAAAAATTCTAACATTCGGCATTGCCCGCGATATTATCGGCAGCAGCATTTTTGAAGTCTCCATGACTGAGGGGTCAACGGTGGTTGATTTAAAAAAATATTTACTCGACCACTTCCCTTGCTTCGCCAACCTCTCATCGCTCATGATAGCCGTTAATGCTGAATATGGTGTAGAAAATACGGTTTTGAATGAACGAGACGAAATTGCTTTGATACCGCCTGTGGCAGGGGGTTGATTTTTTTAATGATGAGTGATGAATGATAAATGATGAATTGAACATCATACGCAATTCATAAACTTATTTTTTGATCCATTTTTTTTAAAAGTATAGGCTAATTTTTTTTCATAAATGATTGATATTCAATTACTTTCGACCCCCCTCAGTATAGCAGCTTGCGAAGCGGCTGTTTTAACGCCCGATGCAGGTGGTAGTGTGGTTTTCATCGGCACTGTTCGTAATAAAACGCAAGCAAAAACCGTCACCCGCCTTGAATTTGAAGCCTATGAACCGATGGCAATTTCTGAAATGCGGAAAATAGCGGAACAAGCCATTGAGAAATTTGCTGTTTTGAAAATAGCCATTCATCACCATATTGGCGTTTTGGATATTGGGGAAATACCCGTTATCATCGCCGTGAGTGCAGCCCATCGAGGAGCTGCTTTTGATGCTTGCGAATATTGTATTGATACTTTAAAACAGACTGTGCCGATTTGGAAAAAAGAGGTTTTTGAGGATGGCGAAGTGTGGGTGGCGGCACACCCATGAACCTGTTATTTTACCATCTTTCAGAATGAACTCCTCAGTTCAGCAGGGGATGATGGCTCAAAATGCACTCATATTTTTACTATTTTAATAAAAATTTTAATAAAATGAAAATCCAACACACCCTTTTTTTACTCTTTATCACGCATATTATCTTCGCTCAAAAAGTCATTCAACTCTATGATGGCAAGCCCAAAGGTTCTGAAAATTGGACGTGGACGGAGCAAACGAGCACTAAAAATATCTTCAACACGGAGGTGGTATATAATGTAACACAACCAACCATTACTGCTTATTTACCGCCTAAAGATTTAGCAACGGGTACGGCTATTGTCATCGCTCCTGGCGGTGCTTTTCATACTTTGAGTATCAATAGCGAAGGTAACGATGTAGCGAAATGGCTGAATAGCAAAGGTATAGCCGCTTTTGTATTGAAATATCGAGTAGCTCGCAGTTTTACCGATGATCCTGTGAAAGAATTAATGCCAAAAATGGGCAATTTTAAAGCCTTAGATGCTGAAAATGATACCATCGTTCCGTTGGCAATGGCTGATGGTTTGACCGCCCTGAAATATGTGCGCGACCATGCCAAAGAGATGGATATTGACTCAAATAAAATCGGTTTTATGGGTTTTTCAGCAGGCGGAACGCTGACAATGTCTGTTGTTTATAATGCTACTGAAGAAAACCGTCCGAATTTTGTTGCGCCTATATATGCGTATGAACCTGCCGTTATTGGCTCGACACCCCCCTCAGTAAAAACGCCTATTTTCGTGGCGGTGGCGGGTGATGACCAACTGGGCATGATGCCCATGAGTATCAATATTTATAAAAAATGGTTCGATGCCA
>JAYUUR010000331.1:0-11889 GCA_043754475.1 Saprospiraceae bacterium
TATTTACGACTTTGTTACTCTTAATCAGGCTTTTATACTTTAAAAAAAATTGTTGGACAGTAATTTACTATTTTTCAGAATCAATTAAAAAAGCGGCGAAACCAACAAGTTTCGCCGCTTTTTTTATCAAAAACACTTAAAATACTGAGGGGGTCTCTACCGCATCAAAGTAATACTACCCTCAATTATTTCCACCGCACCATCCAAATATTCTACTTCAACATAATACGGATATACACCGGCTTGAACATCTTTGCCGTTGAATTTGCCATCCCATCCGAAAGCAGGGTTATCGGGTTGGAAGTTTGAGAAATCAGAAACTCTTTCACCCCAACGGTCAAAAACTTGGAATCGCTTGATGATTTTAACGACTTGACTGCCATTCACCATGAAAATATCATTGTTGCCATCGTTGTTTGGAGAAAAAACATTCGCCATGAAAACAGGGCGCGTTTTATTGATGGAAACCGTGACGCTGCCTGTTGCTTTACAACCTGCTGTGTCTCTGACGGTGACTTTATAAGTGGTTTGGCGAACAGGTCTGACCCATTGTTGCAAACAAGCAGAATCTTTTGCACAAAGCGAATCAGTATAACTTGACCAAATGACCCGCTTCACATCGGGCGTATTGACGCCCACGACGAGTAGAATGCTATCGCCTAATTTAATGGTGGTATCAAGCCCCATCGAAACGCCGATTTGTCTATCTTGACTAATATTAAAAGTAGAATCTAAAACGCAACCGCTGGCATCTTGCACAAAGAGTTTATACTCACCTGCCTTCAAATTGGTAAAGGCTCTACGCGTGGTATAGACTTTTCCATCCAAAGAATAGAGATACGGCGAAGTACCACCTACAGTGCTACTGATTGTGAGTGAGCCATTTTGCTCGCCATAGCAAGCTGGTTTTTTAGTGGTAAAATTAATGGATTCAGGGCGTTTTTCATTTCTAAATACAGCCACTGAATCAATAGCTGCACAACCGGTTCTTTCATTTGTAGCAATAAAATAATACATACCGGGTTCGTCAGCAACAGCATTGATGGATGTTTCACCTGAAACAATACGCCCCGGATTAGCAATCCACTCATACGTTAAACCTACGCCCAATGTAGAACCACGAGCACTCAAATTAACTGTTTTATGATAACAATCCAAAGAATCTGATACAAAAGCATTGGCAAGCGGCACATCTACTTCTCTGATCACCCTCATGGAAGTTGAATCGGAACAACCGTTGCGCGTATCTGTAATCACCAATTTGTATAGTCCTGAGCTGTCCACTTTAGGTTCTAATGTCGTCGAATCTGCTTGAAAATGCCCCCGTTCTTGCGATTCCCACTTGAAAGTATATGCGCCGCCATTTGAAGAAGACAAAGCATTGAGTGACACAATCGTATCTCTACAATTCAACTTTTTAGGTTGCTCAATGAAGACCGTCGGGTTGGTTCTATTTTCATGAACTTCAATCGTTTGCGTAGAAATACAACCGTTTGAAGTTTTGATAACACCCAATTCATACGTACCGCCGAAGCTCGCAATGGTGGTCGGATTAGCATCAAAAGGCGCACCATTGAATGCCCAAAGATATACAATACCCGAAGGCGATGAAGCCGAACCATCCAAAGTGATGGTATCTCGAAGGCAAGTTAAAGTATCATTGATAGGTTGAATTCTGGCAACAGGTGCTATTGTATCAATAGTTACAACAACTGAATCGCGGGATGTACAACCGTTAGAAGTCGCTGAAATAATATAGGTATCAGCTTGGCTGACCTCTTGCTCAGGTGCATTACCGCTTAGATTTCCTTTTAAACTTGACCATTGAATGGTGATATTATTGCCAACCGGCGTATTGCCGCCAATCATTATTATTGGATTGAAACAATCAATGATGGCATCTGGTCCAGCATCAGCTATCGGTCTTGCTTGAATATTGACTGTAATCACCGCTGTATCGGGTGGGCAAGCAGAGCCCGCAATTGGTCGAACAATATATCTGAATTTATAAATACCTGCCGCTTGATTGCGCGTACGGAAAGTTGCTAAAGTAGCATTAAAAGCACCGCCTACTGAGGGGGTCGCTGAGGTTTCTGTCCAAGTGCCGCCTAAATTGCCCCCCCTCAGTAAAGTAGCTAAAATCATGGTGGTATCAATGCCGCTACAAACTATCAAAGTTGAATCTTTACCTGCATTTACAGGTTGAGAAACAGTAAAATTAACTGTTCTATTCACATTGACAGAATCAGTACAATTATTAGCATCTTTTATTGAGAACAACCTAAAAGCCGTATTTTTTGTAGGGCAATAGGTAATTGAAGAGGCATTATTGGTAAAATTGAACGATGTATCTCTTGTCGTCGGGTCAGATAATTTTGCAGAAACCGTATAAGGCGAACGTCCAGTTAAGGTAAAATTAATGACTGAACAATTACCGCTGCATAAATTAGAATCCACCACCGTCATTACAGCCGTCGGTTTTTTATGGAAAACAACTTGAATCAAACGAGCCGTTGAACTGCTGTAACAGAAGTCCGTGACATCCGCTCCTGTCGCTGTTTTATTACCCGCTACCGCTGAAATATAATAAATCGTTTCATAACTCATACCTGCTTGGAAACCAAAAACCGGCGTTTTGCTACGTGCAATAATACCTGTTTTAGGGTCGCTGGTATGCAAAACAAAATGAAGCGTATCATCAGGCTCCAAAGTTGAACCACCTAAATAAATCGCCCGTGCTGAATCACCTTCGCAGATAGATAAATTACCCGCTTGCATTGAACCTGCATTGGTCGTACAAGCGATACATGCCTGAGTGCCTTGAACTGAAGTGGCAGGAGAGCAATTATTCACATCGCGCACATCGAAAGTATAATTGCCGGGCGTGAAACCAACGGATTGAAATTGCCCATTGGTAATTATTCCCGCAATATTATTAGTGCCTCCGAAATAAACATTGACTGGCGAAGTACCGCCTGACACATTAAATCGAGCAAAAGCCTGTGTTCTTGAAGTATTACAACTATCTTTTAAACTACCGGCTGTCACTTGCGGAACAGGGTTAAATCTAATAGCCACTGTATCTGAAATGGAACAACTGCCTTTAGTTTCACTCCAAATTAATCTATAAATACCTGAATTTGTAGTCGTTACTTGAGAATTGGCAGACGTTGCATTTTGAAAAGCCGCTACGCTTGGATTGCCTGCTGCATTTGTCCAATTGCCTGAGCCGCCGCCGCTCACGGCATTTAAAGTTGTAGCTGTACCGCAAATGGTAGCATCAGCCCCTGCATTAAAGTTAGGGAAATTAGTAATATTCACGACCAAATCACGAGATGCCCCTGTAAAACAAGCGTTTTTTCCTACGACTCGCAACGTATCTCGAATAGTCGAACCCGACCATCGCACTGTAATGGATTGAGTTCCCTGCCCCGAAAGGATAGTGCCGCTACCCCTCAGTAAAGACCATATTATCGAGTCCGCTTCAGGTGGCGAAGTGCTTAAACTGTATGTGACCGTCGAGCCTTGACAAACGTTGGGTGAGCCTGTAATCGTCGTTGGCTGAGGAGGCACATCAGCACTACCAACACCTGTTACCCTTACTTTTAGAGTATCCGTATATATTTTAGAACCTGATTCAGGTTTACCGTTGATTATAACTGAGTCTCGAATAATGACTACAAAACTGTCAGCATTTGAAGTGAGAACATTATCATTGGTTGTACCATAAGGTGATAAAGAACCCGAACCATTAACAACATACCAATTATATGTCTTAAAATGCCTCACATTCGCACATGAATCTGTTTTATTGACTCTTAATCTGACACTGTTACAAGTCAAATTTGGAGAAGCAGGTGTTAAAACATACGTCTGAACAGCATTATATATAGTGTCGCCACTACCCGCTAAAATAAAATTGCAATTTGACGCTGAAACGCTATAAGTCGTGCCGCCGAGTGTCAGCGTCTCACCTGGTCTTAAAAAATATGCTCGACCACCAACTGTCTTCGCCAAGCGTTTAACCGTCACATGGTAACTGGTGTCGCAGCCGCTTGATGTATTATCAGGTCTTGAAAAATAAACTTCTTCGGTAACATCGCTACTAAAAGCTGGCGGTCCATAAGCAAAAGTAGAATCTGCTGCCACTTTGCTTTGTCCAAAATTGAGTGTGATAGGTGGTAAATCAATACTTGTTGAATTGCCAATATTCACATTCAGCGTAGTCGTTGGTCCACTAAAGCAATTATTGGTATAATTGGCGGTTACCGTAGCAAAACCTGATGCAGGGAAAATAGTATTGACTTTATAAAAACTATCTGGTTGAGAGCCTCCAATTGGCGGATCACCATTAATCATAATAGAAAAATAATAACCCGCAGCATTGGCATTTTTAGGAATAGAAAAAGTAGCACTAAGCGCGCCACCACAAATATCCTTAGGTCCATAAATGGCTAAAGGTGCAGACAAATCGCCTAAACTCACTGTTTTAATTGTGCCTTGAATAACCGCAATATTATAATCGCATTGGCTTCCACTAAAACCGTCAATCATCAAATAATATGTATTGCCATTCACCAAACCATTAGCCAATAAATTGCCCGAGCTTGTCGCTAAATTAAGGTTGATACAATTGGAAATAATAGTAAAAGCAGCCGTATCAGCGCAGTCCGTTGTAGAAAAAATAGCCGTTTGAAAACCGCTTGAACCTGAGCCACAATTTGAATAATTAAATTGCAATTCAAGTGTAGGCGTATTAGCTACAAAACGAAACCAAGATGGTCCATCCATTGAACCGCAAAAACCTCTCGGTTTCGGATAAGGAATTTTGGTTGGATCTGGCAGTTGGATTTTGTTCGCATAACCATTCAATCTACTTTGGCTACAAAATAAATTAGCGGCACAGGCATTATCCGAATGGGCAGGATCTTGAGCTTTAGAATCAGTTATAAAAACAGCTAATAAAGAAAATAGGAGAATAAATCTTTTTATCATCTTGTAATGGTCAGAGTTTTCGCAAAATTAGATATTTGAATGATTTAGTTTGAAACTTTAACTTTATATCTCTTAAAATATTTCAAAAACGCATTTCTTTACTTGCAAATTTTGTTCCTACCCTATTTATTGTAGAAAAAAAGCAGTGAACCAATCCTTTTATTTTAAAAAACTTATTCATCTGATGCTTTGAATTCTTAAAACGCTGCCTGTAACATTCATTTAAAATTATTTCAAAAAATATGTAACTAATTGAAAATCAATATTTTATAGTGAAATAATTGAGCCCGCTGTCAACAAGTTTACTCATTATGATACTTTTCGCCTTTGATAATTGTAAATGCTCGATACAATTGCTCAACAAAAAATAACCGTACCATTTGGTGCGAAAATGTCATTTTTGAAAGCGACATTTTCATATTAGCTCTTTCATACATCGCCTCCGAGAAACCAAACGCCCCACCGATTTGAAAGACCATCTTTTTAGTACCATCCAACTGCTTTTTTTCTAAAAAATCAGCGAATTCTACCGACGATTTTTGCTTGCCTTTTTCATCCATTAGTATTAAAAAATCATCTTTTTGCAGTTTATTCAATATCATTTCGCCTTCTTTCGTTCTTAAGGCTTCCATACTGAGGGGGGTATTTTTTACGTCCGGAATAGTCACTATTTCAAAAGGGACATAGTGTTTCAATCGCTTTTCGTACAAAGCAATCCCGTCTTTCAAATAATCAAAATTCGTTTTCCCAATAACCCAAAATTCTATTTTCATTTGACAATTATTTTGAATAAAATGCAAAGCTATAAAAATTGAAAAGCATAAAAAATTGAATATCAAGGTTTTATATCAAAAGCATTTCTTTTCAATACCAATAATATCTTAAAAATCACGGAGTGATTGAATGTGAATAACCCTCGATGCAATCGAGGGAATAATGTCAGAAATAATGTCTATAACTGCGGAGCAGTTGAATGTAAAATATAGTTATTTATTGGAAATTTCACACATTCAACCGCTTCGCGGTTATAGCAACTCACTCGTTTTGACCCTCCGATTACATCGAAGGTTATTCATATTCAATCGCTCCGCGATTATTTCTTCATATAAATCCGTTTGGTAATCCATTTTCGCATTTTCAATATTTTTCCTTAAAAATATAAAATTGCTTGAAATACTGAGGGGGGTTAAAATTTCTCTTTAATTTAAAATGGAAACCCTCAAAGTTTCGGTATATTTGCCCGATTTTTAATAAAAAATGAAATTAGTATGACCATTAAATATTACGGACACTCTTGTTTTGGTATATCGGTAGGCGATTTGAATCTCCTTTTCGACCCCTTTATTTCAGCCAATGAATTAGCCCATGAAGTGGATATTGATGCCATTCCATGCGATTTTATGTTCATTTCGCATGGTCATTCCGACCATATTTTGGATGCCGAACGCATCGCTAAACGCACGAATTGCACCGTTATTGCTAATTGGGAAATCGCTCAATGGCTCGGTCAGAAAGGGATTGAAAAGACCCATCCGATGAACACAGGCGGCACTTGGGAGTTTCCTTTTGGCGAAATTAAATGCGTAGTGGCGCAACATTCAAGCAGTTTGCCCGATGGCACTTATGGCGGCAACCCGATAGGATTTGTCGTCATGACTGAAGAAGGTAACTTCTATTTTGCAGGCGATACAGCACTCACTTTGGATATGCAATTGATTCCAATGACTTGTCCGCCATTGGATTTTGCCATTCTACCTATAGGTTCTAATTTCACGATGGATTATAACGATGCCGTTATTGCATCCGATTTTATTCATTGCAATACCATCATCGGCTGTCATTATGATACATTTGGCTATATTAAAATTGACCATGATGCCGCTAAAAAGGCATTTGAAGAAGAGGAAAAATCATTGATTTTGACTAAAATCGGCGGCGAATTGCAATGGAGTTAAACTTAGCAAGTAGTTTCAAAGAGTTGGGTTTAGTATTGGTGACCGTACCAATATATGCCTTTCTCATCCTACTTGAACTGTTTTTAAGCAATCGACAGCATAGGGAAACGCCCATGTATTCGTGGAAAGACAGCATCACAAACCTCTATTTGACACTCAGCCAAATGGCGATAGATGTGGCAACGCGCTGGATTCCTACGTATTTAGCCTTCAATTTTTGCTATCAATTTCGGTTTTTTCAATGGGAAAATCCGTTATTGTATTGGTTCTGGTTGATTGTTTTGCAGGATTTTTTCTTTTATTGGATTCATCGCACCGAACATTCATCGCGTTTTTTTTGGGCGGTTCATGCCACCCATCATTCGTCGGAATATTTTAATTTGTCGGTGGGTTTTCGCTCATCGGTTTTAGAGCCGATTTACCGTTTTGTCTTTTATTTACCCTTGCCATTAATGGGATTTGAAGCAAAAGACATCATGTTATCGTTCTCGATTACTCAGATTTATGGGCTTTTGGTGCATACGCAATTCATTCACCGCATCCCGATTTACGAATTGATTTTCGTAACGCCCTCGCACCACCGAGTGCATCATGCAAGCAATGTCTTGTATTTGGATAGAAATATGGGCATGTTCCTCATTATATGGGACAAAATGTTTGGAACATTTCAAGAGGAAAAAGAAGATATAAAAATAAATTATGGTTTAGTAGTCAAAAAGGATTTGAATGGACCCTTTAAAGTCATCTTCCATGAATTTAAAGATATTTGGAATGACTTTTTTAAAAAACACAGCCATCAACCCCTCAGTATTCGACTCAAATATGTGTTCGCGCCGCCGGGTTGGAGTCATGACGGGAGCACTAAAACATCGGATGAAATGCGGCAAGCAGAAAGCAACGTGGCTGATAATAGCGTGAATAGTAGCGCGAAACTCCAGTTTCGCACCTAATGTAAAAGTACCGCGAAGTAGCCTTGATATATCGGATACTTTTAAAGTATCCGATATATTGAAGAAACTTTAGTTCCGCACTTAATGGAAAAACAGCGTGGAGTTACAGTTCCATATTTCATGAAAATTAACACAGATAAATACAGATTTATACGGATTTATACAGAAATTTGTATAATTAAATAAATTAAAAATAATGGTAGAACAAAATGTTCTGCAATACAATACAGAAATGGGAAAAATAGTTGCTATAGCCAATCAAAAAGGCGGAGTTGGAAAAACCACCACTGCCATTAATCTCGCCGCCTGCTTGGCAGTGCTTGAAAAAAAAGTGCTGCTCGTGGACAGTGACCCTCAAGCCAACGCTTCAAGCGGCGTCAATGTCGTAGCGGACGATGAGACTTACACGCTCTACGATTGTATGGTCAACGACGCCGACCCGCATGATGCCATCCAAGAGACGGATACACCTAATTTGTACATCATTCCATCAAGTATTGACTTGGTGGGGGCTGATTTGGAGTTGATTAATCGAGAAAAAAGGGAGTTTGTACTGAGGGGTATCTTAGCAAAAGTCAAAGATGAATACGATTATATCATCATCGACTGCCTACCCTCTTTGGGCTTGGTCACGGTCAATGCATTAGTGGCAGCGGACTCAGTTTTGATACCTGTTCAATGTGAAATTTTCTCTTTGGAAGGTTTGACAAAGTTGAAAAACACCATTAATCTCGTCAAAAAAGCCTTGAATCCTCCATTAGAAATAGAAGGTTTAGTGTTGTCTATGTACGACCCTCGTTTGCGTTTAGCCAATATTGTCGTGGATCAAGTGCGTGCGCATTCAAAAGATTACGTTTTTGATACCATTATTCACCGCAGCGCCCGTTTGGCAGAAGCCCCAAATGTTCGCAAACCTGTTATCGCTTATGATGCTACTTCAAAAGGCTCAGTTAATTTTTTAAACCTTTGCAAAGAGTTTTTAATTAAAAATAAAGATAAAATCCAACGCCCGAGTCAAGCAAAAAGTTAAAAATGAAAAGTGAGAAGCACAAATTGCACCGGAGGTGCATAATGTCGGTAGAAAAAAATTTGCAACTGTCTATTCTATAAAATATGTCGAAGTTAAAAAAAACGGATTTAGGTAAAGGGATTGCCGCATTGCTTGGCAGCATTGAAGAGGAAGTCAATCAAGGACCCGAAGCAGTGAAGGAAGTCGTTCGGGAGCTTTCGCACTCGGTGGCGATGATTCCTGTGGAGCAAGTCGAGGTCAACCCATGGCAGCCACGTTACGAATTTGATGAAGCCGCTTTACAAGAGTTAAGCGAATCCATTAAAGTGCATGGCGTCATTCAGCCCATCACTTTGCGGCGCATGAGCAACAATCAATACCAGTTGATTTCAGGCGAACGCCGTTTACGGGCATCGAAATTAGCCGGTTTGAAGGAAGTGCCCTCATATGTACGCATCGCGAACGATCAAGAAATGCTGGAAATGGCTTTGGTCGAAAACATTCAGCGCGAGGATTTGAACCCTGTAGAAGTAGCTATTACTTACCAACGCCTCATAGATGAATGTGCTTTGACGCATGAAAAACTCAGTGAACGCGTCGCTAAAAATCGCTCGACAGTGACCAATATGTTGCGACTTTTAAAATTACCGCCTGAAATTCAACAGGCAATTAAAGAAAAGAAAGTATCAACGGGTCATGCGAAGGTTTTAGTAGGCATTGATGACATTGCGTTGCAGTTGATGTTGTTTAAAAAAGTGGTGAATGAGCGGCTTTCGGTGCGTGAAATCGAGGATATTGCGCGGAGCTATTCAGAAGCCAAATTGAAAAAGAAGGCTAAAGCTACCCCCTCAGCAGTATCAGACGCTTTAAAACCCGTTCAAGACACTTTGAGTGCTTTTTTCGGCTCAAAAGTCGCCCTAAAACGCCAGCCAAATGGCAATGGTCAGATACTCGTCAGCTTCAAAAATGACGATGATTTGAACCGCATTTTGGATTTAATAGAAGAAAAAAATTAACTACTTTGGTGGTTGCCCTGGAGGGGCTAAATATCGGTAGCAACATGAAGAAAAAGATATTTCTGTTCATAGTTTTCATTCAAATAATTATAAATATTAATGCACAAAACATTGATTCTCTAAGAGTTAAGCGCGATTCGATTCCCGTTAAAAAAGAATCAATGACAACGAATAAAGATTCGTTGCCCATCAACAAAACATCTTTAGGCATTAAAAAAGATACATTGTCTCTCAAAAAAGCGAAGTTTATACCTATTCCGAAAAAAGCCCTCATTTACTCCATCATTCCTGGCGGCGGGCAGATTTATAATCGGAAGTTGTGGTATATAAAATTGCCTTTGGTTTATGGCGCATTTATAGGATCCGGAATTGCCATTCAATACAATTCAAGTTTTTATAGTTATTTTAAAAAAAATCATTATAATAAACTCAATAAAATAGAGCTTGACAAAAGCAAAGTGCCCAATATCAGCTTTCTTTCGACAGATGTTTTGAGACAATATCGAGACAGTTTTTATAAAAGTGCACAACAATCTTATGTCGTTTTTGCCTTGGTTTATATCCTTTCGGCAGCAGAAGCCTTCACCACAGCGCATTTGCTAAATTTTGATGTCAGCGAAGATTTAAGTTTTAAGTTAAAACCATCTTTTGAAAATTTACCCATTGGTAATGCTTTTGGGATAGGTATTCAAGTGAGTTTTTAGGTTTTGACACATATTTTTTGTCATTCAGTAGGAATCTCTTTTGTGCATTCGTAAGGGTAAAAAGAGATTCCTACTGAATGACAAAAAATATGTGTCAGCAATATGCAGTTGACGTTTTTTATAAAATTTCTAAAATTTTTTAAAATGAAAAAGGTAGTTTTAATCCTTTCAAGTGTCTTCATTTTCAATGCCTACATAATGGCACAAGATTCAAGCACCCCTCAGTCAAAAGACTTTCCGAACGGTATGGAAAGCCTAAAAGAAATGAAGCAACAAATGATGCAATTGTTCGGCAGACAAGGCTTAGATTCTACACAAAACTTTGCCTTTCAATTAGATACAAATTTCATTAAAATAGATACGTCATTTTCAAAGTCTTTCGGCTTCTCTTTTGACGGTGAAAATTGGAAGCCTATGACACCCAATACTGAGGGGGGACAAATGGGCGATATGTTCAAGCAAATGCAAGAGCAAATGAAAAAATTGATGCCCGATATGAATCAAAATTTCGATATGTCTGAGATGTTCAAGGGCTTTGGTAATATGTTCGGTGGTGATGCACCCCCTATGCCACGCGTTCAACCCAAGGATAAAAAACGATTGGGCGAAGAAGAGACTAAGGATAAAAAGTATAGGACTGAAAAATTATAAATAATGATGAGTTATGAATGATGAATGATGAATCACAAAATTGCATAAGTAATTGATTATCAGATAATTGTGAAAATTCATTTCAGTTTACCTATATTTTTTAAGTTAAATAAAAAAGCCGATACATTGAAAAGCATCGGATTTTTTATGCCCATACCCCTCAGTATTCAAGCATAAAACTTACTTTTACAATCAAAACAGACCATATTATGAGCCAAGTAAAAATTGAAGACAGTTGGAAAGCGGTATTGAAAGATGAGTTTGAACAACCTTATTTTCAAGCCTTAACAACATTTCTAAAAAATGAAAAAGCCGCCGGTAAAATAATATACCCGCCTGGCAGTCTGATATTTAATGCTTTTGAAAAGACGCCTTTCGATAAAGTGAAAGTCGTTATACTCGGGCAAGACCCTTACCACAATCCCCATGAAGCGATGGGTTTATCGTTTTCAGTGCCGAAAGGCGTAAGGATTCCACCCTCTCTTCAAAATATTTATAAAGAAATCAAGTCCGATTTAGGCTTACCCATCCCTCCGCATGGCGATTTGACGAGCTGGGCGGGGCAAGGCGTTTTTCTACTCAATGCTATGCTGACCGTTGAAAATGTCG
>JAYUUR010000332.1:0-3909 GCA_043754475.1 Saprospiraceae bacterium
CTGGATTCTATGCCGACCATATAATCAATTTTGCCCTTCATCATCTCCAAATAGGCGGTCTTTCTGTCGGGCATGAAACTCACTCGAACGCCATCTAAATAAGGCAATTGGACACCTTTTTCATCCTTTTCCCAATAATTATTATTTTTTAAGAGAAATAAACCTTGATTTTCTAACCATTTTTTAAAGACAAATGCGCCTGTTCCAACGGGATTTTTTCTAAAATCTTTTTTATAAAAATCAACCGCTTCCTTTGGTACAATACAACAATATTGCATGGTCAAAATATTCAACATCGGGCGAAATGGTTTTGCCAAATGAAAAATAAATGTCGTGTCATCCTTCGCTTCAAAGGGATTTTGACTGCGAACTCTATCTTTAAAAATCCATGAACCCGACGAATTAACCGTCGTATCTATAATCCGATTGAAACTATACACCACATCAGTTGCCACCATTTTTCGACCTTTTCCATTAGGAAAACAAGCATTATCATGGAAATAAACATTATTATTGAGATGAAAAGTATAATCCAAACCATCTTTTGAAATTTCCCAACGCTTCGCCAAACAGGGGATAATATTCAAAGAATCATCCAAATAAACCAAACCATTGTACAGGTGATCCACCGCCCACATGATGGCTTGATTGCGAGCGAAAGCAGGATCGAGCGTTGTGATGGGATTGAGTTGATTGTAATGAAAAACCTTTTTGGTGGACTTGTTCCCGTTGTCATTTTTACATTGTGAACACAGTAAAAAGGTTAATATGAGAATTGGGAGGATTTTATGCATTATAGTCAATTTATAGATACCACAACACATATTTTCTTATTACACATAGTTAACATAGGACACATAGTTTTTTCCTATGTGTCCTATGTTAACTATGTGTAATAAGAAAATATGTGTCAAAAAAAACATGTGTCATAAAATATGGTTAAAACTTCAAAAACTCATCCACCTGTTTTTCAATCGCCATCAAAGCATTTTCATCAGCAATATTATTACTCGCATTAAGCAGTTTATTGAAAGCGGAAATGGGTAAAAGATTGGGTAAAACAGTAACGCCCATGAACATCATGACCGATGTAAAATGCTCCAAACCTCTAATATTCCCCGCTCGACCCGTAGCAACACCCACCAAAGCCGCTTTTTTACCTTTAAAAATACTCATTTTGCTGCGAACCGATGCTGCATCCACGAATAGCTTGAGAATACCAGGGAAACTACCATTGTATTCAGGTATGACAAATATAAATTTATCCGCCGGCACTAATAGCTCATCTTCAATAGCTTGAAAGGCTGTCGAGAGTGTATCTTTTGTATACATCGCCGCGCCATACAAATCAGGCGGTAAATTTTCCAAACTGAAAACAGTGACCCCCTCAGTTGTTTTGGATTCAATGAGCGTTTGGTAATGCGTAGCGAGAATATGCGTCAAGCCATCTTTTCTATCTGTTCCTGAAATGATTGTTATCATAATTTCTATTTTAAAGTACAATCAAACTGCTTCGCATCCCGATTAATATTTTTAAACCCATTACCTGCATCAATATTAACCACTGTTTGATTTTTATTATTCCGAATACAAATCCGACTTTCAGCTTTGACTTGACCATTAGCATCCAATGTTTTTTTATCCACGATACCATCATACATGATATGCGGCACATTTTTACCAAATTTGAGCTTAAACATATACATTTTGCCCATTCTCCCCTTGGAAGTGGCTCGTTCATGGCGTCTTTCAAACAGATTATCATGAATATCAATCGCCGTCGGGTAGGGATAGTAGGCGGTATCTTTAATCTTGATTTCAGTCATAAAATAGCTGATAATACCGATGCCAGAGGTTTTGTTATTAATAATTTGATTGTTGAAAATTTCAACATGATTGGTGGCTAATACCAGCATACCCGTACCGTCGGACACTTGAGCCACAATATTGCCTTTGGGTGCAAAATTGGGTAAGTTATTTTCTTTAATAATGTTATCAAAAACGCGGATATGCCCCCCTTTTTTTTGAACCAAATCAGGTAAATCAAATATGAGAATCCCGCCCGTATTGCCCGTCGCCACATTATGATGCACATCCGCGTATAAAGAGTTTTCAATTTCGATACCCGCTACATTTTGAAACGCTAAACAGTTTTTAACTTCAATATTTTTAGATTGCCCAACATAAATACCTGCATCCGAAGCCCCAATAGCCGTGCAACTATCAATCAAAACATCTTCGCATTGCACGGGATACAAAGCGTAGCCGCCGTTTGTTGACTTTGGTTTACCTGTCCACTCGGCTTTCACGCGTCGAAAAGTCATACCTTTCACATGCATGGTTTTGATAAGGTCGCCTTTAGAATCTTGCACCGTTAAATCCTCCAGCGTGATGTTTTCGCAATTCGTAATTTTGATGCCCTCAGCACCTGCCGTTTGATTTTTAAAAGATAAAATGGTCTTACCCATACCTTGACCCTTGATGATGACATTTTTTTTACCCTCCAACGAAAGGCTTTTGCTGATGCGGAATACCCCCTCAGTAATTTCGACTTTTGAACCGTTTTCAACCATAATCAATTGGGTTTGAAGTCGTTTTTCAATGTCTGCTTGTGCTTGTATTATAGCTATTTGGGTAAATAACAGGGAAATGATTAATAAGTTTTGTTTCATTGTTTTGTCTTTTGTTATAAAATGGTTTTAAAATAACTAAAAAATTAGGTTAATTATACCTAAACTGAACATAATTATGTCTATACCTATCATAATTATCAGCACATTGGGGATAATTATGCTTAAACCATCACATCACAGCCGCCTCCAAAAGCGTCAAGATACCCCCCTCAGTATTTAACTCCGCTTCGATGCCCACAGGCAAAGTGAATTGATTAGATATATGCCCAAACGACAAGCCGTACATCACAGGAATGCCCAAATGACTAAGCCTTTCCTTCAAACAATCTATTAATGACTGCGAATTTTCCTCTGGCTTGGGGTTGCAACCTTCAAAAACACCAAGGGCAATGCCTGCCAATTGCTTAAAATCATGTGCTTGCAGCATTTGAGTGAGCATCCTATCTATCCGATAAGGTCGCTCGTCAATATCTTCCATGAAGAGGATTTTGCCTTTTAAATCCTTGAGCGCGTAAGGCGTTCCGTCCATTGCCGACAGCAACGACAAGTTGCCACCAATGAGTTTGCCACGACATTTGCCGGGCGTAATG
Source organism: Saprospiraceae bacterium (assembly GCA_043754475.1). Lineage (GTDB taxonomy): Bacteria > Bacteroidota > Bacteroidia > Chitinophagales > Saprospiraceae > JAAFJT01. The sequence continues at coordinate 3,224 of JAYUUR010000332.1, forward strand.
ACTTCTGGTTGGTATAAATTCGACTCATTTTTAAGGTTTTCCTCCGACGGATTCAAAATATACTGAGGGGTCGGATTCATCAAAATATTCAATACATTGGGCTTTGTAAAATCAGTATAATCCGACGTGCCAACAGGTCCATGAAAAGTAACAAGACCCGTTTTTTGATAAATTGCTACGTGCAAAGCGGTAATATCCGAGTAGCCAATAAAGATTTTTGGATTCTTTTTAATTAAATTAAAATCCACATTGGGCAAAATACGTGTTGCCCCATATCCACCTCGAATGCACCAAACAGCATTCACTTCTTTATCCGAAAATGCCCAGTGTAAATCTTCTAAACGTTGTGCGTCAGTTCCTGCGAGATAGCCATTTTGAGCTCTTAGGTTTTTACCCAATTTTAATTTAAATCCTAAATCTGTCAAACTTTTGATGGCTTGTTCTATTTTATTATCGTTGATGGCACTCGAAGGCGCAATCACGCCGAGGGTATCGCCTAATTTTAAACGCTTAGGTTTCATCGTTTTTTTACAGATAAGTTCTTGATTCACAATAGCTTGTGTATGAGAATGAATAAATATATTTTCGCTTAAAAAAGGAGCGAGAGGGAGACCCCTCAGTATAGTTCGTCTTTTCATGATAATTAAAGAATATTAAATGATTTACAAGGCATTCACCTAATTTTT
>JAYUUR010000333.1:0-3886 GCA_043754475.1 Saprospiraceae bacterium
GCGAATCATGTACTCGATGTCTTGATTTTGATTCACGCCTTTGGTCAGTCCTCTGCCCAAAGGATAGCCGACTTTATCATTCGGGTCGAAAGCCCCAATGATGGGTTGGCAATCCGTATCAACCGATATATTTGAATCATCGTTGGCATAACCCGCAGCAAAGCCAGTTACGAAAGGCGTCGTCTGATTTCTACGACATCCTTCTACAAAAGCCGTCGGCTGAATGGAGCGCGGATGATTGGGCACTTGATTCACGACCATGCGCCAAGTATTGCCATTTGAAGGGAATTTCTTTGTAAAAACACCATTGACTGCTAAAGATGCAATGTTAAAAGCCACAGGATTGGCATTTTCCACAACTACTGATAATGAAGGCGTGGAGGCTACTTTACCCGTATTTTGCACTTGAAAAACCACCGAATCGCCTTGACATGAGCCATTCACAACGAGGTTAGCACCCGTCCAAAGCGTATTATCCACGCTACAAATGGTGTCAGGAAATATCTTCGCATCCACACATATCGTCTGACCTAAGCGGGTAGAATCGCCGCACCGAACCCGAGCTACTATATCAAAAGTTCGGCAATCATTGATAGCCATATCGCCTAAGTTGAACCGATAAGTAAGCCCTGTTTTAGAGGCAACGGATTTATCGGCTGATACAAATTCCAAAAGAGAATCCAAAGTAATATTCACATAAGCACCCAATGCAGTGGCTGAACCTTTGTTGCAATAACTGACAGTATAATTATTATTGAAACACCGTCTCAAACGCGGCGTGGCTACATCTACCTGCATAACGCCACAAAATATAGTCGATTTCAAAGGGAAATCAGAGGAATCGAGCGTATTAGTGGTACTAATTGTCTTCAATACTGAGGGGGTGCATGGATCCATATATTTGTTCGGATTCACAATACTGACCTCATAAGTGCCAAAATCTACATTCAAATTGTATTTACCCAAAGTATCCGTCAAAGCCAAAGCATCTGGAAATCCTGCTCTTTTAGCGACGACCACGACCTTTTGAATGGGTATATCGTTGCCCGATAATCGGCAATTATTGTCTCTATCGCTGAAGACATTGCCTTTTATGAAATTGGGGTAGATATAACCGTTTTCGTCAAATTTGATGAGGCGGACTTTTGTGCCCATTATATTTCCTGCTAAAATGAAACCGCCTTTCGAGGATTTAATTAAAAAGAAAGGGTAAGACAAAGGTTTATCACTAAATAAAATATTAGATGATACGAGTGTACCATCAGCAGAATATTTCTGAATAGTTAATCTATTATTAGTTGCATTATTTTGAATAGCTATAAAACCGCCATTTTGTGTTGTTGGTGCTAAAAGGTAGTTGAAATATCGAGTACCTGGAATAGGATTCATAGCAGCCAACGATTTACGCCATATATACCGCCCTATGCTATCAACCTTTATAACAAAAGTAGAATCCTGAACAAGATAGCCCCCATCGGATGTCTTCACCATTTGAACCACAGGATAAAGCAAAGCAAAAGGCGCATTATTGGGCATTGGATTGACGGCTTTAACATTACCATCAAAACCAATTTTAATGGTTTGAGTCCTGCCCGTTGTATCGGAATTGTTAAAAATTAAAAGACCATTGTTTTGTAATGTAGAAATATATGTAGAACTCACACTGAATTTAATACTTGGAATGGGCTTTAAATCAAGTGTATCTCCATTGGCATTTAGGCGCATTAAAGTTGTAATATTATTGCTAACATTTCTACCAAAAATAATTAATTGATTATTTAATACATGTATTTCTGCAAGTCTGAGTAACAATTTTCTATATAATAATTTATTGCCATTTTTATCTAATTTGAGGATAACAGTCTCCAGCGAACCACCAAAACCATTATTCGAGCTACCAAACCAGTAATTTCCATCACTATCCTGCAATATCCTCAATTTACCGGACGGAAAAGTTTCTCCATAAACCGGAAAAGAATCGTTAAATACTTTAGCCCATTGTAAATTTCCAAGAGCATCAACTTTTATAACTTTCATTGAAGGTATGCCTAAACTCGTTCCAAGCAGCACACTTCCGCCATCACTCGTAGGGGCAATACTTGCTATTCGCATAGAATCCGTCAATGTCCTATCCCAGCCCTGGGCATTGAGTTGAAAAAAGAAAAGAGTGCAACAGAAGGTAGTAATGAACTTCATTTTAGATTGGTTTTAAAATGTTATAAAATAAAAAATAAGTGACTTTTTATTCTGATGCTTGATTGGGGTAAAAGTTTAACTAAAATTTTGAAAACTAAGAATATACTGAGGGGGTATCAACACATTGATAATCAGTAGGTTATATAAATGGGCTGCCTCAAAATGAATTGAGACAGCCCATTGACAATCACTTTTGATTATAATATTTGACTTCATCAAGATTTCTAATCCCCTCTGTTTATTCAATATTATTCCAATTTCATCTTACTACAATCTACTCTTTTATACACCTCAGTAAATTTGAGTTTAGACGCATCTTTAGGCACTAATTTATCGCCTTTTTCTACCAATTCACCTTCGCCTTTCATGAGTTTATCACCGTCCATTTTGAAAACAATGGTTTCTATTTGGTTGCTGCCTTCAATCGTGTAAGCCCAATCGGCAGTAATCATATTGCCTACTTTTTTACCTTTGAAAGTGCCATGACCGCCATCTTTTTGATCGGGATGCCAATGGTAATCGCCACTTGCATCATCTCCTGAAACGATGAGCTTCACCAACGACACATCTTTTTTGAAATTGTACTGATAACACATTGTATCTGCTTTCACCATAACACCTGCAGCTTTAGACATTGAATCGCCTTTAGCGGTGGCTGTTGGTTCAATGGGTGGCGGCGGAGGTGGCGGACCCGACGCCTTGTCATTGGGTTTAGAATTACAGGCTGCGAGTGCAGCCATCATGGTAAGCATCAAAATTGTTTTTTTCATCTCGGATTTTGAATCTTTAAATTTTAAAAAATTGGTTTAAAATTTAAAGGTAAAGTTTCATCTACATTTATTGAAAGTGTTAGGCGATATTTTGAAAAAAACCACTGTGTTCAATCAGTTCTCTCTGCCTATTTTTTAATTGTACAGAAATTACTGAGTTAACACAGTGGTTTTAAAAAAGTTATGCCACAATTGTCATTGCGAGGGACGTGGCAACTGAGGGGGTGCTATTACAAATTCAGGATTGTGTTTAGATCAATTGCAGGGGTCTGTAGCCGTATTAACACGAATACCCCCGGAAATCTTGTTGTTTTTACCACAATCTTTGATGCGAATGTTTTGATATGCACCGGCATCCACAACATTATCATACACAAACGGCGTTAAAAAACCAAAGCGATAGGAATCAGACAATAGCTCCATATCGTAAAGCGCATTTCGGGCAGCGTTGTTATTCTCCAAAAGATTGTGGTTTGAACCATCCGCAACAATATAACCGATGTTTAAATTGTCAGTTGAATTGTTGTTACGAATCTTCCAACCTGTAGCTGGCGATAAGGAGCCCGTTATTTGTCCATTTGGCATTATGATAAATCTGGCGACATTGCATAAAATGATGCCGATGAAATCACCATGCGTATAATTCCTTTCGCAAGTACCCCATTTGCTGCAGGGCCAGATGCCAACGACTGAATTGCTGATATCATTGTCGCTGACATAAGCACTTAAACCATTCATGATGATGACACTTTGAGCTTGAAGATTTGGATCTGTTTTCCAAGCACTTGTGCCGACAATTGTATTGCGCATGATAGCCATTCTATCTGAATTTTCTAAAATCACCGCCGATTGGAAACCTGTGAATTTACTGCGTATCACACCCGACTCATGGGAGTTTTCAAACAATATGGCTGTTGACC
>JAYUUR010000334.1:0-11788 GCA_043754475.1 Saprospiraceae bacterium
TGCTAAGGATGAGACTACGTCCAGCTGCACATCCTTAGCATCTTTTACATCCTACCCATCCTAATTCAAATAATATTTTTCTAAAAATCAATTAATAAAATGAGTAAAAAAGTAGTAACACTTGGTGAAATCATGATGCGTTTGTCAACGCCTGATTACAAGCGTTTCGAGCAAACGAACAGTTTTGATGTCACTTATGGCGGCGGCGAAGCCAATGTAGCGGCTGCCATTTGCAACTATGGTTTGAATGGCACCTTCGTTACGAAAGTTCCTAAAGATGCAATTGGACAAGCGGCTATCAACCACTTGCGCCGCTATGGTGTGGACACGCAGCACATTGCACGGGGTGGACAACGAATTGGCATTTATTTCCTTGAAACAGGTGCTGCGATGCGCGCCAGTAAAGTAATTTATGACCGAGCAGGTGCATCTATTGCTGAAGCGGACGTATCCGAATTTGATTTTGATGCTATTTTTGAAGGGGCTGATTGGTTTCACACAACGGGTATTACACCTGCATTGAGCGATAAAGGGGCAGCCCTCGCCGAAGCCGCTTTGAAAGCAGCCAAAGCGAAAGGTATTACAACCAGTATTGATTTGAATTACCGTAAAAAATTGTGGACTAAAGAAAAAGCGAGAGAAGTTATGACACGCCTTTGCCAATATGTAGACGTGTGCATCGGTAATGAAGAAGATGCAGATACGACTTTGGGTTTCCAATCGGAAGGTACGGATATTACAAAAGGCGAGTTGAATTTGGATGGTTATAAGAGTGTTTTCAAGCAAATGAAAGAAAAATTTGGCTTCAAATACATTGCTTCTACCCTTCGCGAAAGCCACAGCGCATCTGATAATGGCTGGAGTGCATTGGTGTATGATGGTGAAGAATTTTATCATACTAAGCATTATGAAGTCCGCATTATTGACCGTGTCGGCAGTGGCGATAGCTTTGCCAGTGGCTTTATTTATGGCTTGGTGAGTGGAAAACCAATGAATGAAGCGGCTGAATTTGGCGTAGCAGCGAGTGCCTTAAAACATACTATTCCGGGCGATTTGAACCACGTGACAGTGGAGGAAGTGATGGAATTGGTGAAAGGCGATGGCAGTGGACGGGTACAGCGGTAAAATACTGAGGGGGTCAAATCGTTCAAATCGTAGGAAGATTTTAAATCTTCCTACGATTTATATGAATTTCAATTAAAATAATTTAATCAAAATGATAATAGATAGCATTGAAAATGCTTCAAAATACTACGGTGTTCACCCTTTATTTGAAAAGGCATTTGCATATATCAACGCAACAAATCTCGAAAATACTGAGGGGGGTAAATATGAAATTGATGGCGATAATTTAAGAGCAGCTTTTTCAAATAAGCAAGGCATGACCGCCGCAGAGTCCACTGCCAAGTTTGAATGTCATAATAAACACATTGATATTCAATTGTGTATCAATGGTTTAGAAACGATTGGGTGGAAACCGAGGTCAAAATGCCTATCATCGAAGGGTGAGTACAATCCTGAAAAAGATGTGTCCTTTTACAACGATGCGCCCGATATGTTTTTTCAATTGACGAATGGACAATTTGCCATTTTCTTTCCTGAAGATGTCCATGCAGCGATGATAGGTGAAGGTGAAATCAAAAAATTAGTTATCAAAGTAAAAATTTAAAGGGTGTAGTTTTTAGGGTTTGGTTTTTAGAAACTAAACACTATAAACTACACCCTAAAAACTGAAAAAAAATGAGCAATATCAGTCAAATTACAGAGAGCATTATTAATCAAGGCATGTTACCTTTATATTTCAATGCGGATGAAACGGTGAGTGTGGATGTATTAAAAGCCATATATCGAGCAGGTGTGAAAGCCGTTGAATATACCAATCGAGGTGAAGCCGCTCTGAGAAATTTTACAAAATTGATAGAAGTGAGAAATGCCGAAATGCCCGATTTGAAAATAGGCGTCGGCACTATAAAAAATGTGGCGCAAGCCAAAAGTTATATGGCGGTCGGTGCTGATTTTTTAATAAGCCCGGGTTTTGTGAAAGAAGTAGCCGATTATGCGGTGAGTGAAGGCATATTTTATGCACCGGGTTGTATGACACCTTCAGAAATTATTGCTGCTGAAAATGCAGGGGTAAAATTCATCAAATTATTTCCCGGCGATATGCTCGGACCTAAGTTTTTGAGCAGCATCAAAGACATTTTCCCGAACCTCTTATTTATGCCAACGGGCGGTGTTGATACCACGAAGGAAAACATTCAAGGCTGGTACAAAGCTGGGGTTTGCGCTGTCGGCATGGGTAGCAAATTAATTAGTAAAGACTTGATGGCAGCCAAAGATTATGCGACAATTGAAACATCTACAAGGGAGGTTTTGGCTTTGATTCAGACTATAAAATAGCTAAAAATGACAACAGCCTACGTATCGGATACTTTTGAAGTATCCGATACGTGTTTTCAAGGGTTAAAAAAAAATTGTTAAAAATGTATCGCTTGCCCCCTAACCCCCGGAGGAGGAACGCTTTAGAAGTATTGAACATTTGAACTATTATTTTCCAATTCTTCCAAAACGTTCTCCCTCCGGGGGTTAGGGGGCAATCATCAATCGAAGCACTAAACTTTCAATTAAAATAAACCTATTTTGACTATCGAAAAATCAACTTAAAAATGGACGACACAATTGGTAAATATCGCTGGACAATCTGCGCCCTACTCTTTTTCGCCACCACCATCAATTACTTGGATAGGGCTGTTATCAGCCTTTTGAAAGAGTATTTAGATGCTGAATTTCATTGGACTGAAAACGATTACGCCAATATTACAGTGGCGTTTCAAGTGTCCTATGCTGTAGGCATGATGGGTGCAGGGCGATTAATTGATACGTTGGGCACCAAAATGGGTTATGCTCTCTCTCTTGTTGCATGGAGTTTAGCGGCTATGGGTCATGCTTTAGTGAATAGTACGGCAGGTTTTTTTGTTGCACGCGCAGCTTTAGGCATCACGGAAGCGGGTAACTTTCCGGCAGCTATCAAAACCACTGCGGAATGGTTTCCTAAAAAAGAAAGGGCTTTTACAACCGGTATTTTTAATTCAGGTACGAACATCGGGGCTATTATTGCGCCTTTGACCGTCCCTTATATTGCCGCTAATTATGGTTGGAAAATGGCATTCGTTATTACAGGTGCTGTCGGTTTATTGTGGTTGTTCTTTTGGTTTGTTTTATATGAAATTCCTTCTAAACAAAAGCGATTAGGTAAAGCTGAATTTGACTACATCCACAGCGATAAAGATGAAATCGTAGCAGATGACGCGCCAACGGACAATGTGAGCTGGGCAAGGCTTTTACAATTCAAGCAGACGTGGGCTTTTGCATTGGGCAAATTTTTGACGGATGGCGTTTGGTGGTTTTACCTGTTTTGGTTGCCGAGTTTTTTAAAAGCGCAATATGCGTTAACTAAAACCGATTTAGCCATGCCCGTTGCCTTGGTTTATACGATAGCAACGGTGGGCAGTGTTTTTGGCGGTTGGTTGCCTATGAATTTTATCAAAAACGGTTGGGCGGTCTTCAAAGCCCGCAAAACATCTATGTTCATTTATGCTTGCTGTGCTGTCCCTGTTGTCTTTGCACAAGTAGCCGGAAGTTTTAATATGTGGTATGCCGTTATTTTTATTGGATTCGCAGCCGCTGCGCATCAGGCTTGGAGTGCTAATATTTTCACCACCGTGAGCGATATGTTTCCTAAAAGAACAGTGGGTTCGGTGACGGGTATTGGTGGCTTTGCAGGGGGTATCGGCGGTATCATCGTATCTAAAAGTGCAGGCTATTTGTTTGAATATTATAAAGGCATAGGCAGTATTCAAACGGGTTATTATATTATGTTTATATTATGTGGCTGTTTGTATTTAATTGCTTGGAGTGTGATGCACTTTTTAGTGCCTAAAATGCAGAAGGTAGAAATTTAATACACCCTATACCCCCTCAGTGTTGAACCTATTTTTTAAATAAAAACAAATCTTTTATTATGAAAAATTACATTTTATACGCGTTTTTATTAGCTATCAGCCAATTATCAATGGCTCAAAGCCCCATTGATACAAAGCAAGCTGCCGCCAAATCCGAAGTAGAAAGCCTTGAAAGACAACGTTTTGAAGCGCAAGTCAAAAAGGATTATGCTTTTTTAGAAAAAGTATTTGCAGATGATTTGCTCTACGTACATTCCAGCGGCAAGTTAGATAACAAGGTTACTTATATCAACTCTATCAAAGAAGGTAAAAGTAATTACGCTAAAATAGATGTCGAAGAAATTTCTGTTCGCTCCTATAACAATCAAAGAACAGCCGTTGTAAATGGCGTTATTAATATAACACAATCGCCTATTGATGGAAAATCAAACATGTTACACCTCCGTTACACAGTGGTTTATATTAAAAATAAAGGTAAAGGCTGGCAATTAGTCACATGGCAATCATTAAAATTAGTATAAAAAATCAAGCATAAAATGAAAAAATACACCCTTTTTATCTCGTTTTTCCTATTGCTCAATACCTATTTGTCGGCTCAAAAGGTTACTTTAATCGTTAAAAAAAGTGAGCAACGAGTAGAGGTTTTAGCCAATGGCAAACCCTTCACTTCGTTCATTTTTCCAAGTGATACGGTCTTGAAAAAGCATACGTTGTTCCCGATTTATACACCTAAAGGAACGATTATTACACGCGGCTACCCACTTGCCTCTCGTGCAGGCGAGCGCGTGGATCATCCGCACCATGTGGGTCAATGGCTCAATTATGAGTCAGTGAATGGCTTCGATTTTTGGAATAATTCAACGGCTATTAAAGACCGTTCAAAATATGGGACTATCAAAAATACCCAAATTGTGAAGGCGCAAAGCGGTAAAAATATGGGTGAATTAATCGTCACTGCAGATTGGATTGTAGCAGACGGTAAAGGCAAAACCGTTTTGAAAGAAACAACCACTTTTAACTTTTATGCAATAGGCGATAGACGCATCATTGACCGCACCACTCAACTCACGGCTATCAACGACACCGTTCTTTTCAAAGATGTCAAAGATGGATTTTTTTCCATTCGAGTAGCGCGTGAATTAGAGCATCCATCTGATAAAGCCGATGAGTTTGTAGATGCAAAAGGTATTGTTACGAAGATAATTAAACTGGATAACTCTAATATCACAGGCAAATACCGCAGCAGCGAAGGCATAGAAGGCGATTCTGTTTGGAGCACAAGGGGAAGATGGGTTAATCTATCAGGCAGAATAGGCAATGAAGATATTTCCGTTTGCCTTATTGACCATCCTAAAAATGTTAATTATCCAACCTATTGGCACGCTCGCGGCTATGGCTTATTTGCTGCCAATCCATTAGGCGCAAAGGTTTTTTCAAATGGCAAACAGGAGACGAATTTGAAATTAGCCCCGTCCGAAGCCGTCACTTTTAAGTATAGAACGGTGATTGCTTCAAGTAAAATGACGGATGCGGAGATTAATAAATGGGCAGAAGGATTTGCTAAATTTTGATTTATAAATTCGCCATTTTCCAATCGCTAATGCCTTTTGTTTTGCTTGAAAAATTGATGCCCACAGCTATTACTTCTTTTTGATTATGTGCATATTTATCTGCATATCCTCTTGAATGGATAGCATTTAGGGCTTCATCGGCACTCTTGTTGAATTTGAACTCTAAAATGTAAATATACTGAGGGGTATGTAAAACAGAATCTATGCGCCCCTTGTTAGTGTTGATTTCGCTCTCAATATTAGTACCTAAATAATGCAACATCAAGTGCATTAAAGAGTGAAAATACTTTTCAGATGTGCCGTCAAATATGGGATAAGGAATACTTGAAAACATGGTATTTATCAATTCAATGACGGTTTCTATGTCTTTTCTATCCAAAGCACGTCTAATTTTGATAAAAGTAGGCGGTATTTGATTGATAACCACATTAGAATAGGCTTCAATCATAAATTCTAAAAATGCCCTTCTGACCTCATTGTTGGGATAACCTAAAGTGTAGATACCCGATTTAAGGTCATGTTTTTTAATAGTCAAATAGCCCGTTTGAAACATGACCGCTTGAGCGTCAAGGTGTTCAATATCAAAAGTATCAAAAGCTGTTTGCTCTGTTTCTACTTCATCAAGGTCGTAAAATTCTTGTTGTCGTGCCAAAACGCTTAAAAAGGTAGGCGTTCCTGTTGAAAACCAATGATTCCGAAAGGTATTTTCTGAGAAAAATTTGAGCACCGAAAATGGATTATAGACAAAATTTTTAGCATCCCAACTATAGCCATTGTACCAATGTTTCAAATCGGCTAAAAGCTCTATGTTTGTAACTTCATTTTTTTGAGCAGCAATGGGAATATATTCTTTAAAATAATGCTCAATATCGGCTTGAGTATAACCCACCAAAGTAGCATAATCGTCATTCAAAGAAATATCATTTAAATGATTCAAAGCTGAAAAAATTGATACTTTTGAAAATTTAGAAATACCTGTAATAAAAACAAACCTGACATACTGAGGGGTGTCTTTCAATACAACATAAAAATCCTTCAATATCTCTTTATTCTTATTTGCCTGCGCCACATTATCAATATAATCAACAATCGGTTTATCATATTCGTCTATCAAAATAACGACTTTCCCTTTTTGAGCATGGAGTTTTGCAAGCAATTCTTTAAAGCGAAGAGCATAACTCTTTTCAAACAACTCAATATTATGTTCTCTTGCACAACTATTAATAATGCTGTCAAGTGCACCAATTAAACCAATTTCTCTAAATCCTGCGGCAGCAAAAGAAATATGTACCACCGGATGCGTCATTGACCAATCCCAACGATTTTCAATCCACAATCCTTCAAAAAGTCCGCGATTACCAATAAATAGTTCTTTCATCGTAGAAATCAACAATGATTTGCCGAAGCGGCGCGGGCGAGATAAAAAATAATAATCGCCATTCGTAACAATGCGGTGGATATACTCGGTCTTATCTACATACAAATAATTTCCTTCTTTAAATCTTGGAAAATCTTGTATGCCAACAGGTAGTTTTTTCTTTTCCATATCGCAAATTTAGCGTTTTCTAATTAAAAAGGTTAATTTTGTGAAAAAGTAAAACAATGGATGGAATCTATTTTTTAGAAGATGAAACAGGAAAAAAACGCTTTGTTCAGATAGACTTAGCACTTCATGCTGACCTTTGGGAAGACTTCTATGATGCCCTTGTCGTGGCACAGCGGAAAGATGAAGAGTCTGTTCCTTTTTCTGAAGTACTTGATCTTATAAAAAAAAATGAACAAAACCAAGCTGCTCAAGGAAAACCCCAATAATACCCCCTCAGTATATGCCCTACGAAATTCGTTTTAAAAAATCTGCACTCAAAGAATTTGAGAAACTGCCTTTCAATATTCAACAAAATTGGTCATAGAAGAGAAGTTTATGAGTAATTATTAGTTTTGTAATAAAAAAAATAAAAAATGGTAACGCTTGGCATCATCGGATTTGGCTTATCGGGGCGGTATTTACAAGCCCCTTTTTTCTTGCATAATCCCAATTTTAAGTTAAAAACGATTGTTACAAACAATCAAAACCCATCTGATATATACCCCTCAGTACAAAAGGCTACGAGCCTTGATGCGGTGATTGCAGATGCTGAAATTGACTTGGTGAGCATTTGTTCACCGAGCGACACGCATTTTGAATATGCTCGAAAATCTCTTTTGTCTGGTAAACACGTCTTGGTGGAAAAGCCCATGACTGCTACGGCTGCACAAGCAGAGGAACTCTTTGAATTGGCTAAAACGCAAGGAAAATGCTTATTTGTCTTTCAAAATAGGCGTTTTGACAGCGATTTTATGACGGTTCAAAAGATTGTCAAAAGTGAAATATTAGGGGAATTATTGAATTTTGAAATCCATTACAACCGTTTCAAACCTGTTTTGAATCCTAAAAAATGGAAGGAAGTTGTCAGTCCAGCCAACGGTATTTTATACGATTTGGGCGCACACATCATTGACCAATCCATTGTCTTATTTGGAGACCCCCTCAGTATTTGGGGTCAAAATTATGCTCAACGCGCCGGTTCTGACATAAAGGATGCCTTTGATATTCGCTTGGACTATGGGCGTTTGAAAGTGACCCTCCGTTCCAGCCTCATGGTGCGCGAGGATACGCCACGCTATATTTTGCATGGTACAAAAGGCTCATTCATCAAATACGGCATTGACCTTCAAGAAGACCATCTAAAAGCCGATATTATGCCCAATATGCCCGCTTTTGGCATCGAATCCCTTGAAAATTGGGGCGTTTTGAATACAGACATCAATGGTTTGCATATTACAGGAAAAGTAGAAACAGAGGTCGGCAATTGGGGTATTTTATTTCAAAACATCTATGAAGTGATTGCAGAAGGTAAAGAATCGTTGATAAAACAAGATGAAATAGTGGCGCAATTGAGGATTATTGAGCAGGTGGAGGGGATAACGGGGTGATATAAAATTGACATCAGAAATTTGCAAATCCTTGTTAAAATGATTAAATTTGTAAAAAATAATCAAATATGACTGCTACTTATCAAATAAAAGTCAATGCTTTGAATGAGCAATTTATTCAAGAATTGCGTGAAAAATATGGCGAAGCTCAACTTGAAATTCGTGTTCAATCAGGGGTTCGGACAGATATTTTATCTGATGCTCAATTTTGGCATATTATCAGTCTTTTAGATTGGTCAAAAACGGGTGATGATGAAGCCGTAGTTGCTCCTGTTGTTGCTTATTTGGCACAATTGCCTGTTTCATTTATTTATCAATTTGAAGATAAATTAGCAGAAAAACTCTACTCTTTAGATACGCGTCAACATGCTTCAAATTTTGATGAGCCTTTCTCTGTGGATGATTTTTTATACTCGCGTTGTGTTGTAGTAGCCAACGGTTTGGAAACTTATAACAAAATATTGAATGACCCTAAACTCATGCCTACCGATGTAGATTTTGAACCTTTGCTCTTCGTTGCTTCTGATGCTTATACCTTAAAAACAGGTAAAGAGTTTGAATATGTACCCGAATTTTCAATAGAAACATACTCTAACAAAACTGCTTGGGTATAAAAATGTCCCTAAAAACCGTTGTCCCGTATGTCTATTCATGGTAATTCTAAATTAAATAACAATCCACATCATCTTTACGAGGTATTCGATAAAGGAAAGGATATTGTTTTTAAATATGGTATCAGTGCAGAAATTATTCGTAAAGATGGTTTATGTAAACGAATGCGTCTACAACTACGCCTAATGAATTTAATAGCTGGTTGGAAACGTTTTACTGCTCAAATTTTAATTTACAATATACCAGACCGTATACAAGCTCGCACAATAGAAGATCAACATATCAAGGCTCATAAAGCTAAATTTGGACAAAAACCTAAAGGCAATCTTCGTTAAAACCTTTTCAAAACTTCCCATCCTCTTTCAAATTACCGAACAAAGTGTCCGATTTCGGACACTTTTTGTTTATATAAAACCTCATAAAATATTGATAATCAATGAGTTATAACTTGGCACGCTGCTTGGATGATTTTATGTGAAACTCAATATTATGGACAGAGAAATTTCACAAAAGGAAATCAATAAGCGGAAAGGGAAAACGGGGTTTTATATTGGCTTAACGAGCTTCGATTTTGTTGAAATTACTGAGGGGGTGCAAAAGGGCGAGACGGTAATTATTTCAGATTTGACGAAGTATAAAAATGTGAATGAAATTGAGATTAAATAGCTGTTTTTTCAATACCCATAAGTAAAATGTCATGGCGAGGAACGTGGCACCGGAGGGGTCAAATGAATAGAATTTGGTCGGGCAAAATCTTTTTTTTAAGACTTTCTATCAGCCAAACGTTGTTCCACTCTGGAATACAGATATGAATCAGTTTGGGCTATTGAGAATATATTGCTATGGGCTTTTAGAGCTTTTTTAAATTCTTTATGAATTTGCTCGTCGAGTAGTATTTTCATAGTTTGTTTTTCTTGGCAACTTAGTAACTTTTTTAGCGGCAATTTCTAATAATTCTTCTACCATTTCACGAGTTACGGTAGGAAACCCCAAAAGGAAACCCTCAACCCCTTCGTATGGAAGGCAATCAAAAAGAGCTTGAATTGGTACTCGTGTGCCTCTAAAAACGGGCGTTCCGCCCATGATTTCCGGATCAATATTGATGACGCTTAATTTCATTACTAAAATTTTATTCAAAGTTATACCAAAATTCTAAATAATCAAAAGTTATGATTCAATTAAAAAACATCGAAAAAGGCTGACGCTGTATGATTTTGAGAAGGGGGAGAAGATTAAGTAAAAATGTCATGGCGAGAAACATAGTAACTCAGGGGTTAAATGTATAGGATTTGGTCGGATGGTAAAAGTGCTTTAAGTCCTTCTGTTTTTTTACTAAAACTAACGCCTTCAATAGCCATACAAATTAGTTTAGGCAAAGGTTGAGGGGGGCTTTTTAATATACGCTGAATTTTAGATACGAAAAGGCATTGATGTTCCCATTTCATTGTAGGCGTATCAATTAAAGCTATTGCAAAATTTATTTTTTGAAAATTCTGTTGGAAAGGTATATTCTTATCAGCAGTAATAAAAATATCGAAATTATGTTCGTTAAGTTTTTCTCTTAATGCGCCGTTTTGAAGACCTTGCCAACCAAAATCTTTAGGTTCAAACACATTAAAAGAGGATAAATGTATCCTCATATTTACATGAAGTTGTTCATCGAGAAAAATCTTCATGCTGTATTTTTTTTCTTTTTTGAGCAGTTACTTTTTGGGCAGCAATCGACAAGACTTCTTCTACCATTTGCATTGAAATTGACGGAAAACCATAAAGGAATTCTGAAATTCCAGGTTCAGGAAGGTGGTCAAAAAGAGCTTGGATTGGTACTCGTGTGCCTCTAAAAACGGGCGTTCCGCCCATGATTTCCGGATCAATATTGATTACACTTAATTTCATTGTTAAAATTTTATTCAAAGTTATAGCAAAAATCTAAAAAATCAAAAGTTATGATTCAATTAAAAAACATCGAAAAAGGCTGAGGCTGTATGATTTTGAGAAGTAGGAGAAGATTAAATAAAAATGATTTGGTCGGGCGGTAAAACTTTCTGAATAGTTTGAATTTTTTCAACCGCAGCAAATCCCTCAATATTAACCCATACTAATTTAGGCAATGGGCTGGGCAAGTTTGAAAGAAATTTAGTCACTTTTTCAACAAAAAGTAGCTGATTTTGCCATTCCATAGTAGGGGTATCTAATAAAATGACACTATAATTCATCTTATTAAAATTTTGTTGAAAAGGCATATTCTTATCGGCACTTATGAGAAATTGGAAGTTTCGTTCATTTAAATTTTCTCTAAGCATGCCATTTTGAAAACCAGACCACCCTAATTCATTGGGCATAAATACTTGAAATGAAGAAGGAAAATAGAGTATTAAATCGGAGCTTAATTGCTCATCAAGCAAAATTTTCATGCGTAAGTTTTCTCTTACGAGAGTTGATTAATTTTTTTGCAGCTATTTCTAAAACCTCATAAACCATTTCTCTTGAAATATGAGGATAACCTCTTAAAAAATCATCTAAACTTGATGATTTCAAGTAATCAAAAAAAACTTGAATAGGTGTACGTGTTCCTCTAAAAACAGGTGTACCCCCTAAAATATCTGGGTCGGAATGAATAATACTTAGTTTCATTAATTTAAATTTTAACTTGACTTTGTTAAATTAGGA
>JAYUUR010000335.1:0-11779 GCA_043754475.1 Saprospiraceae bacterium
AAAACCTCCCTTATTTCCCCCTTTTTCCACCAAACTGCACGTGTGTAAACCACCCCCCTCAGTATAGTACCCTCAAAAAGTGGTAAACTCCACCAAACTGCACGTAGCCATAAATGCGATATTGGGGTATTAAAATATTGGGATATTATGTGATTATGCATAATATCCCATTATCTCAATACCTAAATATCGCAATAACTACTTCGGTTTTTCTATCAAATGAATGATTTTCGGCGGAATTGGCGATGGCGAGTTGTGCATATAAAAGCCTTTATTCTTATCTTCTGTCAATTTGGCAGATGGATATTGTGTCAAAACGATTTTCAAAGTGCGTCTAAAAACCTCTTTAAACTTATCCATGCGGTCATACCCCTGTCCAAATTGCTCTTTCAGATTCGACCAAGCAATAAATTGGGGTTTACCAAACTCTACCCGATGCAGCCGTTGAGCGAGCCAAGCATAAATATCCAACGCCATTGCATTGTGCGAGAGAGCAGCGAGTGCGCGTTCGTCGAGCGGAATGGCGTGGTTGATAAGGCTGGTAAAATATTCCTCAGTGAGTTGAATTTTAGACGTCCATTGGATGCGCTGTTTTTCATTTTTGGGAAACCAAAGATCAAACGCCTTCACAATTTTCAAGTCCACTTGCATCCCTTTTTCACCGTCCGAATAGCCAATGCTGATGATGGAAGCCGTGAGACGGCGCAATTGTTCCTTCGCTTCTTTGATGGTGCGCCCGTCAGGATTCAAGCCTATTTTTTTGATAAAAGCAGTCATACTTTCCTCTACGTCAATCAATCGGTTTTGCGTTTTCACAGCTTCACTGTTGATATGCGCCAAAATCAGCCGCGATTTAGTGCCATAAGGCAAGCCGACGAACTCAAATTCGCCTGTTTCAGGGTTCAAAACGTGGTTGGCTTGCACGGCGAGGCTGACATTGCCCTGCCGTTGTTGCCATATTTTCATATCATCGCCCGGATTGCGATACGGTAAAAACGTTTGGCAGAGCACCGAATGTTGAAAAATAGCATCTTCAATACTGGCTCTATCGAGGCGCACTTGCATTGCCCCTTCGAGCAATCGCTGCGTGATTTTGCTCACGCCACCATCCGGTTTCTTTTTTTTATCTTCTGACATCTTTAGATTTCAGTTTTTATATTTGAGCTAAATATCATAATATCCCAATATCCCAATATCCCAATATCCCAATATCCCAATCAAATATTCATATCTTTTTTAGCCAATTCCAAGAAATATTCCTTCATTGAAATACCGTCTTGAAATGTTTTCATGCGAATTTGAGCGTGGAGCGACAATGGAATATCGAGCGTGACGCGCAAAGAGCGTTCCTCTGTTTTCATGGGTTTCATGATTTTTGCCACCGGCTTTTCGGCATGAATGAGGCTCACAGCCTTTTCCATTTTCTCCGCTTTGGGTATGACGACGGGCGGTGATTTGACTTCCGTTTCTGTTTTCGTAATCGGTATTTTAGCCCCCAAAGTTAATTTACTATAATCTGTTTTTTTATCCTTTGCCATGATTTTGTAATTTTAAGACTGAAAAACTGAAAAAAGGTGAAACTGAAAAAATGAAAAACGTTTAATTTTGTTTAACTTATACAATCTATTTAAACCTATGAGGTTTTAAAAACCTCATAGGTTTGTCGAGCATAAATCATTGATAATCAATATTTTAATTCAAATAAAATCAAGTAGCGACTTGCATTAGCCCTATTTCCTGAGCAATGCCTACAATTTCTTGAGTCAAGCGCACCATTTCTTCTTTGGCTTTTTCATCGTTGGATTCATAAACGCCTCGTCCCTCGATGCCCGTTTTGACATACGCCACGCGCTTATTTAAGGTAGTTTTCAAAATCTCCATTCCAAAATCCGCCAATAAGATTTTCATATCTTGATGCACATTCAGGTTTTCGGAAAATTGATTGAGTAGGAAATACGCTGGAATATTGTCTCGAAAGGCTTTGGCTTGCTCATACCGCTCAAAAAATTGGTTCATCGCTCGGAAATCATGCCCGCTCGGGAGAATCGGAATCAGCAAAATATCGCTCGATAGAATAATCCGCGTCGTCATTTCCGACAATGAGGGCGTGCCGTCGATGATGACAATTTCGTGGTCTTTGTGCAGTTTATCCACCGTTTTGTTGAGGGCTTTGCTATCAATAGCCCCGACCACGAGAATTTCGGGCAGATTTTCATCGCGTACACCCGACCATGCGAGCGAGTTTTGGTTCGTATCGGTGTCCACGATGCACACTTTGTAGCCAATGTGCGCGAAACAAACCGCGAGATTTTGGGCAACAGTCGTTTTTCCGACGCCACCTTTTAGATTGGAAATACCTATTTTCATAAAATTGTAGCACGGACGACTTTAGTCCGCTTTGTTTGATTCACGCCACAAGATAGCAACCATTTTTCAGACTGCAAAACTGAAAGAATGAAAAACTTTAGACATATTTTCAATAAATTTTAAATGCGCTTTGATGTTTTCAGACTGCAAAACTGCAAAACTGATTAGTTTTTAATAGTTTAATGTCAAATACAACTTCTATACTACTCTCTTTTTAGCGAATTGCTTGATTATTTTTGATTTAACGCATTTTGATAACAAATTCTCACTTGGCTTGTAGTAGTCTTGGAAAGGTTCTTAAATGGGCAATATTTCTGCGCCTCTAAAGTACCCCCTCAGTATTTAGAGTATTTTCTTGTTCATTAGACTGCAAAACTGAAAAACGCAAAAAAGGATAAAAGGTAAAACTGAAAAACGCAAAAAAGTAAAACTGAAAAACGCAAAAAAGGATAAACTGCGAAACTGAATAGAGAAATGATTTTTATTAAACCAATTAAAAAGCAAACTCTAAGAAATCAGAAGATTTTAAGATTGGAATACCCCGAAAAGGATGAAGGACGAGTAAGTCTAAATCCCCAGTGACTATGACTTTTGCTTTTGCCGCAAGTGCTAATGCTAAATACTTATCATCTTTAGAATCTCTACAAACAGGTATACTGAGGGGTGGTGCAAAGATAGGAATAGCCGCTTTTACATAGTCCTTGAAAAAGATGTGGCGTTCCTTAAGTGTGATATATTTATCAAATTTTGAGCGATTAAGAACATTGCTCAATTCTGCAAGTGTTTCAGAAGAATAAACTATATTACCCTCTACTAAAGCTTTTCTAAATGCTTGGTTGGAAATAGAATCAAGTCGAATAGCAGCACTCAATAAAGTATTTGTATCTAAAACAATAATTGATTTGGGAGTCATAAGTTGATTTATTGCTCGTTTAAAATTTTATTGAGTATTTCATCGGTCATACCACGTTCGGTGGCTTTCTGACCCATTTTAGACATAGTTTGGAGAAGTTGCTCTTTTGCTTTTAGCCGTTTTTTTTCAGTCATACTCTTGTTGTTGAGCCAAACAGATAGAAAAGAAACGATAATGCTCTTATCATCACTTGAAAGAGCATAAAAGCGTTTAGCGAGATTGGTTGGCACTTCCAAGGTTATTTGTTCCATGATTTTGAATTTTAAAAAGTATTAAATTTTAAGACAAAAATAAGTTTTTTTTCTAAAAAAAACAATTCCATATCGAAGATGAACAAATCGTAACCATAAATAACTGAAAAACGCAGAAACTGAAAAACGCAAAAACTGAAAAACTGAAAAAAGGAAAAACGCTTTTAATAATTTTTTTTGTAGGCTTATAAAAGACTCTTGACTAAATTTTTTAAATTTTATTTCGCAAATAATTGTCAACTTGACATTTAATTTTAATTTTAAACCGAATTTTTATTTCAAATTTATTTTATAATAATACAACCAGTAGAAAATTACTCTCCAAATCATGAAAAAAGTCCTACTATTGGCGTGCTTATGCGCCGTTTTTGTCCATTGCAAAAACAACGAGTCAACTCAATCGGGTACTGCTGAAAAAAGCACCCCTCAGTTTTCAACCATCAATACGCTCACTGCGGACGAACAGAAAGCGGGGGTTAAACTCCTTTTTGATGGCAAGTCAATGGCTGGTTGGCACAATTTCAAGAAAACCACGATAGGGTCGGGGTGGGTCGTTGATACAGTCGAGCGGGCTATTCATCTCGATGCGAAGCGCGTAGAAGGCAAATGGCAAGCTTTGGATGCTGGTGATATTGTGACGGCGGATGAGTACGAAAACTTTGAATTGAGCGTGGATTGGAAGATTGATACTTGCGGCAATTCAGGCATTATCTATAACGTGATTGAAAACACGACGGATTCGCTCGCCTACGTCTGGCACTCAGGTCCCGAAATGCAAGTATTGGACAATACATGCCATCCCGATGCCAAGATTATTAAACACCGTGCGGGTGATTTATACGATTTGATTTCGTGCAGCAAAGAGACCGTGAAGCCGGCTTTGCAATGGAATCAAGCACGTTTGGTCATCAACAAAGGGCATGTAGAGCATTGGCTGAATGGTGAAAAAGTGGTTGAATTTCAATTTGGCGGTAAAGAATGGGATGCTTTGGTAGCGGGCAGTAAATTCAAATCGATGCCGATGTTCGGCAAAGCTAAAAAAGGACATATTGCTTTGCAGGATCATGGCAATAAGGTGTGGTTCCGCAATATTAAAATTAAGGTGCTGTAAAAACAAAACAATTTAAATTCAAAACTATTAATTTTGTTTTTATTTAAAATTAAAAACAAAAAATATGGAACAGACAAACAAATTGGTTATTTTTCAGGAAAAGAATGTGTGCCGCATTTGGTACAAAGAAGAATGGTTTTTTGTTCTTGAAGATGTCATTTCGGTGCTAACAGATAGTGCTGACCCGAAGCAATATATCAAAAGGATGAAAAGCCGTGACGAGGCTCTGAAGCAAGGATGGGTACAAATTGTACCTACCCTTACAGTTGGGACTAGTGGCGGCAAACAACGCATGAATTGTAGTAATACAAAAGGAATTTTGCGGATTATTCAATCAATACCATCACCTAAAGTCGAACCTTTTAAACTATGGCTTGCTGAGGTTGGTAGCGACCGTATTTTAGAAATTGAAAACCCAGAACTTGCCGCCAATCGTGCCCGTGAACTTTATAAAGCCAAGGGATACAGCGATGAATGGATAAATTTTAGGTTAAAAAGTATTGAAATTCGGCAAGAACTGACTGATGAATGGAAAACACGCGGTATTAAAGAAGGTGTTGAATATTCGATTTTGACTGCTGAAATTTCCAAAGCTACTTTTGGCATGACACTTATGAAAAAGAAACAGGTGATATAGTTGTAACGCCTGATAATTTTTTGAATCAAATTAAAGAAGCTCAAAAGAAAAATGAATTATCCCCTCAGTAATTGACCGATTTTGACAAAATATAAAGGAAATATTCTAAAATTAAAATTAATTACACAACAACATTTAAAATAACCAATTTTTCAACAAGTTTAAAACGGAATAAAACAATGGGAATTAACAAAAATCGTCTTTTTCTGGGCAGTTGCTTTGCGCTTATTACTACAGCTTTTTCATTTAGCATACGGGCAGGTATTTTGCCTCAATTGGCAAAAGATTTTGATTTAAGTGCCGAACAGTTAGGCTTTATCAATTCGATGTGGTTTTTAGGTTTTCCAATAGCTATGATTATTGGTGGGCTTGTGTATCATACTTTTGGTCCTAAAAAAATCATGTTGACTGCCTTTGTTTGTCATACGTTGGGTATTTTCCTAACTCTTTATCCACAAATATTGGGTGGTTATACAGGTCTTTTGGTTTCTACTTTCTTAATAGGTATCGGAAATGGCTGTACTGAGGCTGCTTGCAATCCGATGATTGCTGACACTTATCAAGGTGCAGAAATGAGTAAAATGTTGAACCGCTTTCATATGTGGTTTCCGGGAGGTATAGTTGTGGGTAGTTTAATATCTAAATTTATGACCGATGCCAATTTAGGTTGGCAAGCTCAAATCTGGTTTATTTTAATTCCGACTGTTATTTATGCTTATTTATTTTGGGGACAAGCTTTTCCTAAGCCCAAGACTGAGGGGGTTACCTCCATTAGTGAAAACTTTAAAGCAATGGCTACCCCTTTGTATATTTTCATGTTCGCTTGTATGGCATTGACAGCTATTTCGGAGTTTGGACCTCAACAATGGACAGGCTTGATTATGAGTAAATCAGGGGCAAGCCCTATGATTATTTTGGCTTTGGTAACGGGTTTGATGGCAGTTGCCAGATATTTTGCGGGACCTATTGTAGAGCGTTTTGACCAGACAGGTGTTTTATTGGGTTCTGCTGTTCTGGCGACCATTGGCATCTATTTATTTAGTATATCTACCGGAGGCATGACTTACGTTGCGGCTATATTTTTTGCCTTGGGTGTAGCTTATTTTTGGCCCAATATGGTCGGATTTATTGCTGAAAAAGTACCATTGAGTGGTGCTTTAGGTATGTCAATCATTGGTGGCATCGGTATGTTTTCAACCGCTATCTTCCAACCGATTATCGGTAAATGGATTGATAATGCTAAAATAGAAAAAACGGCGGCTGGTCTTACAGGAGATGAAATGGAACTGGCAGCTGGCCAGGCGACATTATCTACTATGACTCTATTTCCTTTAATTCTTATTTTTGCTTTCACGTTTTTGTATTTTTGGCAGAAAAAGAGAACAATGCAGTTGGCATCTTAAAGATTGTGAAGTGCAAATGGGGTACGAAGTGTGCCCCATTTGACCTAAATGACTATAAAGTTTGAATAAGAGTTTCGGTATTTTAAAAAATATTAAGCGTTTTGCAGTTTGTCAGTTTTGCAGTCAGTGAAAATAAATTTAGAGAACACCCCCTCAGTATTTTGAGGTTTTAAATGGATAAATCCCTCAAATCATCTAATTTTTTTCACTTCATTTTCTAAGTCAAATACTGAGGGGATATGGTTGGCTTCTTTCAATTTTTGTTTTTCTTTGAAACGGTCATATTCTTTGGTAGCAATATCTTCTGCGAGCGCACGGGAAATACGACCTGCATCCATGAGTATTTCGCGTTCATTGATGGTGAGTATATCATGTAGTTTTTTCATCCAATCGCGCATATACATTACTTTGCGTTGGATGGCTTGCGATTCGGCAAAAACGAGGTATTGCTCTACGAGTAAATTCAGTTCTTTGAGTTCGATTTCATCTAAATAGTTTTTGGCGATGACGATATCACTTTTTCGGATTTTATCGCCTTGCCAGCTTGTCAAACCCATATTGGGTAAGTCAGCATTGGCTCTCTTGGCTATAATCTCAGCGGCAGTATGTTGGTGTATTGCCCAATGGAATTTATTTTGAATAATGGCATAAAATTCGGCTGTGGCTTCTGATTTTTCAGCATAATCCACGCTGGTTTTGAATATTTCACGCAATTTGAAGTAAAAATTTTTTTCTGAAGTGCGAATGTCACGGATACGCTCCATCAACTCCTCGAAGTAGTTGCGTTGTCCGCCATTTTTCAGACGCTCATCATCGAGTGTAAAACCTTTAATGAGAAACTCTTTTAAGCGTTTGGTCGCCCATATTCTGAATTGAGTTCCGCGCTGCGATTTAACTCTATAACCGACAGAGATTATGACATCCAAATTGAAATATTCTACTTGACGTTGAATACTTCTTTTGCCTTCAGTTTGAACTGTGGCAAAATTTGCCACAGTTGAATTATCACGTATCAGTTCGTTTTCATCAAAAACGTTTTTGATATGTTTTGCAATAACAGATTTGTCTCTTTGAAACAATTCTGCAATTTGATTGAGGGAAAGCCAAACAGTTTCGTCATCAACTTTTACATCAATTTTGGTTTGTCCATCTTCGGATTGATAGATGAGTATTTCGGAATTATTTTGTTCCATAGCGCAATGTTTTAATTTAAAAGTTAAAAGTAACAGAAAGTTTTAAGTTTCAATAAAAAAATAAAAAATCAATTTAAAAATCAAATTTTATACACCATTAATTATGAACAAAATTAAAGTAGGCGTAGTCGGAACAGGATTTATCGGGCCCGCTCATATTGAAGCCTTGCGCCGATTGCCGAATGTGGAAGTTGTCGCATTATGCGAAGTCACCATTGAGTTGGCGGAAGCCAAAGCCAAGCAATTAGGCATTGATAGATGGTACGTTTTTGAAGACTTATTGAAGCAGGACGATATTCAATCGGTACATATTTGTACGCCCAATTTCCTACATTATGCCCAATCCAAAGCGGCATTATTAGCAGGTAAGCATGTGATTTGCGAAAAGCCGTTATCTAAAGACTTGCACGAGGCTGAGGAATTAGTAGCATTGGCAGCTCAATCAGGTTTGGTGAATGCTGTGCATTTCAATTTACGGTATTATCCCTTGGTTCGGCAGATGAAAACGATGCGTGAGAAGGGGGATTTGGGCGATGTTTATTCTATCATCGGCTCATATTTGCAGGATTGGTTGTTCTACGAAACGGACTATAATTGGCGTTTAGAGCCTGATAAATCGGGTGATTCAAGAGCGATTGCTGATATTGGCTCGCATTTGATGGACGTTATCGAATATATCACGGGCTTGAAAACGGTGGCAGTGATGGCGGATTTTAATACCATTCACAAGACCCGCAAGAAGCCTTTGAAGCCAGTAGAAACTTACTCTGGTAAGATGTTGACACCCGAAGATTATGCAGATGTGCCGATTAAAACAGAAGACCATGCGAATGTATTATTGCGATTCGACAATGGTAATTTGGGTTCTGTCACCGTCTCCCAAGTATCGGCAGGGCGTAAAAATCAGTTGAAGTTAGAAATTTCAGGTTCAAATAAAACTTTTGCTTTTAACTCAGAAGCACCCAATGAATTATGGATTGGCAACCGTAACGGTTACAATGAAGTGCTTATGCGCGATCCATCATTAGCTTATCCAGAAGCAAGTGCTATCATGACTTTTCCAGGTGGTCACAATGAGGGCTTTCCTGACACATCCAAGCAAATGTTTAAAGAGGTTTATGCCGCCATTACAGAAGGAAAGCAACCTGCAAATCCAAGCTATCCGACGTTTGCGGATGGTTACAGAGAGTTGTTGATTTGTGAGCGGATATTGGAAAGTAGCCGGAAAGATGCTTGGGTGAAGGTGTGATGATTCTATATATATAATACCCCTTCGGCATCTAAAATACTGAGGGGGTGCTATTCATAAATACCGACAGGAAAATCTGTTTTTTTAGAAAAATTTTCAGAAATCGTATTAATTTGCTCTTGCGATATTAGACCCGATAGTAGTTCTAAAGCCTCAATTTGTTGATTAATTTTATCTAAAAAATCAATATATTCAAGTTTAGATTTTTTACTGGAAAGTTTATTGAAATCAATATGTTTGATAAGGAAATTTCTAAAAGTTTTAATTGCATCCAATTTTTCCAATAGAACATCAGAGCTATCAGATTCATTGATAGATAGGGTATCAAACATAATAGAAGCGATTTTATTCACTTCTGACGGTTTAATATGAGCGATATTGAGTAATATTGGTATCATTTATATCTCTTCTAAGGTAATAATATGATTGTTATTTTCTTGTTTAATATCTAAAACGATAAATTGAGAGTTTTTTGTAAAAAGCACTTCCTTTTCATTGAAAGGAGAATTTATACCAAATTTAGATATATTTTCAATAAGTTTCCCGTTTTTTGAAAAGATTCGCAAAATTAATTGTCCATATTTTAGAGCTGTATAACGATTAATAGAAGTTGATATAAATGCAAATTCAATCAATTGTTCAGAATTATCTAAAGCTTCTTTATATCTTTCGAGCCTTAATTCAGAAAAACGAAGTCCTCGATAAACGATAGAATTATACGTAGGTAATTTAGACAAAGCTATATCAAGTAATTGTCCAAGTGGCATCACTTTTTGCCCTTTACTATTACGCAATTGGTCATTAATACTTTCGTACCCGTTTTCAGTGTACCAATAAATTACGGCTTTTTCTTCATCAGTTAATTCTGTTAAAACATTAGAAAAATCACGTTGAACAATGGCAATTTCATCTTTAAGCCTTAATCGAGCAGTTTGTATAAGTTTTTTCACAGTAACAAATTTTATCGAATCTATGATATTTTTTTTATTTGAGGTAGCATAGTGTTACATATATTTTAGCAGTATAATTTAAACCAATGTATGATGGCAAGAAAATTAAGAATGGGCATGGTCGGCGGCGGAGAAGGCGCATTTATTGGCGGCGTTCACCGCATGGCAGCGGCTTTGGATGGACAAATTGAACTGGTTTGCGGTGCATTTTCAAGCGAAGCCGAACGGTCTCGTCGCTCGGGCGAGGCATTGTATATTGATCCGAAACGGATTTATCCCGATTTTATGACCATGATAAAATCAGAGAAAAAATTGCCTACGGATAAGCGGATGGATTTTATCAGCATCGTCACGCCTAATCATGTTCACTATGCGCCAGCTAAGTTGGCGTTGGAAAATGGTTTTCATGTGATATGCGACAAACCCCTCAGTTTCAGCCTCGATGAAGCCTTGAAATTGGAGAAAGTGGTCGAAAAAACGGGGATGCTTTTCGCCTTGACGCATAATTATACAGGCTATCCGATGGTGAAACATGCGCGGGCAATGATTAAAAATGGCGATATTGGGAAAATCCGTAAAGTGGTCGTCGAATATCCGCAAGGTTGGTTGGCAACAAAGCGCGAGGAATCCAAGCAAGCCTCTTGGCGCACCGATCCGAAACGTTCAGGCATTGGAGGAGCTTTGGGCGACATTGGTACCCACGCTGAAAACCTTTCCGAATACATGACGGGCTTGAAAATCAAGGAGTTGTACGCCGATATTACGACCTTTATAGAAGGACGTTTATTAGATGATGATGCCAATGTTTTGATGCGTTTTGACAATGGGGCAAAGGGTATTTTGCATTGTTCGCAAATATCGGTAGGGGAGGAGAACGGGTTGAATATCCGTATTTGGGGTGAAAAAGGCGCGCTTGAATGGCATCAAATGGAGCCTAACTCATTGATAATGAAATGGTTAGATCGCCCGAAAGAAATTTTGAGGACGGGCTTAAGTTTTCTTTATCCTCAAATGACGGCATCGCCGGTGGCTGTTGCTCATACACGCATTCCTGCAGGACATCCCGAAGGCTATTTAGAAGCGTTTGCCAATATTTACCGCAATTTTGCTATGCACATTCAAGCCAAATTAGACGGAAAAGAACAAGATGCGTTATATGACTACCCCTCAGTATCAGATGGTGTTCGGGGCATGCAGTTCATTTATAAAGTAGTAGAGTCAAGTAAAAAAAATCGTTGGATTAGTTTTTGATTATTGAGTTTAAAAAATGAATGTTGTGGATTCTAAAAAATATTTGTTAATGATTTGAATATTTTTCAAAATATTTGGTAAGTTTGACCTTATTTTTATAAAACATCATCTAAAATTTTTGACAACCGAAATCTATCACATGGAAGGAAATTTACAAATTAAATCCGAATGGCAGTATGAGAGAGTTTTAGCGCGTGTTTTCAGATTAATGCACCGAAAACTATCTAAAAATTCACCTGAAGCAAAGGAATTGGAAAATCTTTCTACTCTTGTAGAAGATTATGAAAGAAAATATTACCCTTTGTTTTCTGCATTGTAATTTTTTAGTATTTAGTTTTTAGTGTTTAGATTCTACAAACTAAAAACCATACGCTAAAAATTAAAAAAACAAGATGTCCGTCTTCTCAACGAGGTCGGACATCTTAAATTTAACTTGACTTTGTTAAATTAGGAT
>JAYUUR010000336.1:0-3868 GCA_043754475.1 Saprospiraceae bacterium
TGATAGAATTGTTAATATCCGTTTCTGTTTTAATGCGCCAAAGATTGGTTTCTTCTTGAAAACGTGTTTCAACTGAATGTTTATCGGTATTAATCAAAACGTATTCTTGAAAAGAAGGTAAAAGTTTATAGAATTCAAATTTCCCTAAACGGTCGTACGCTCGTGTACTGGGTGATAAAACTTCTACAATGAGTAAGGGATTGACAATAACATCATGGCGGTCTTGCCAATATTCAGGTTGCTCACAGATACCAAGTGCATCGGCATATACGCCTATATTCATAGGTTCGATACGAATTTTTAAATCGCTTGTATAAACTTTAAATTTACGAGGCAGGGGTCGGATTGCATTTTTTAATGTACCTATCATATTCCCTGCTATCTCGCTATGAATGTCTGTTCCTCCGGGCATTTTAACAATTTTTCCGTTATAAAATTCGTGTTTTTCAACCGCTTTTTCTTCGCGGCGTAGGTATTCCTCAAAAGTATAGACTTTAGGATTTTTGACTTTTTTTATTTCTTTTAAAATAGCTACCATGTTGGGCTTTTTTTTTTACAAAGTAATATAAATTTAGTGGCATTACCAAATTCAGAGCTATAATGAAATGGTCAACCCCCTCAGTAAAAAAGCCCTTGTACGAGTGTACAAAGGCTTTTTTACTGAGGGGGTGCTTGATATTACCCTATTTTCTAACTTTTAAAAGGATTAGAAAATTTAGGGTCTGTGGTATAAGTATTATCTGTTAAAGCTTTCAAAAAGGCAATTAATGCTGATTTTTCTAAGGCGGTGAGGTTCATGCGCTTAGGTTCGCCACGGCTATTTACTAAATTATGATCCAATTGAGGGTGTGCTTGAATCCCTGAATTATAATGCTCGACCACCTCTTCTAAAGATTTGAAACGCCCATCGTGCATGTATGGAGCAGTGAGTTCAATATTTCTCAAAGAAGGTATTTTGAACTTGCCATTGCCGCGTCCATTGTCTTTATACACCATGTTCAAACCGATATTGGCAGTGCCTTCCGAACCGTCGCTGCTGTAGGGATTGTCGAATGTATTTTCATCAGATAAAGAAAAATTAACGCCTGTATGGCATTTTGCACAATTCAATCTTTCACTTAAAAATAAGTCTTTGCCGACTAATTCTAAGGTATTGAAATTACTGAAATTTGATTTTGCACCAGCATCAAATTTAGAATTATGAGTGACCATAGACGCTAAAAACTGCATCAAGGCAGTATTAATACCCGTCACTGTGACCCCCTCAGTACCAAAGGCTTTTTTGAACAATGCAGGGTAATAATTTGAAGATTTCAATTTTGTAGCTAAAAAATTCAAATCTTCCATGCCCATTTCAATGTGATTTTGAACGGGTTTTAGCACCATATCTTGAAGCGATTTTGAGCGTGAATCCCAAAACAAATTCCTTGTGAGCATCGGATTGGTAATAGCCATAGAGTTACGGGTGGTTTTTATGCCTTTAAAGCCAGGGCTACCCTCTTCTAAATCCGAAAAAGCTTTCGATTGCAAATGGCAACTTCCGCAGGAGATGGTATTATTGATAGACAATTGGGTATCATAAAATAAGACGCGACCTAAAGTTGCTACATCATTCTTTATTTCTTTTGTATTAAAATTCAAACCTTCCGGAGCAATACTAAAACTGCCTGAATTATTTAATATAACATTTCTGAAAGACGTATCGGTAATTCTTTTTTTTGTAGAAATCAAAGGCATATCTTTAATAAAGGCATCAACATCTGCCTTATAATCATAGGCAGTTTCAGGCAGGACTAATTTCTTCGTTTCGGCAGTGACTAATGTGTTGTCAGGCGTACAGCGTTGTAGTGAAAAAATGGAAGCCGCTATTAAAGCGATGGGTAAATACGTTCTTTTCATTGGAATTCAATGGTTTAGAGAATTAATAAATGAAGATTTAAATAACTGCAATTTACTATGTTTTAAGAGTGCTTTGCAAATATAAAACAAAATAAATTCAAAGTTTAACATGAAAAAACAAACCGACCGGAGGAATAAAGCGCGTTTTTGGTTCTCCTTCTGCATCAAGATTGAGCAAACCTAAAAATAAAGACCCCTCAGTAGAAATAGAAATGTTTTGGCTAAAACTGTACTCAATCCCAATCGAATAAGAGAATCCTAAGCCTGTAAAACCTAATTTTGGGGTGCCATTATTGGGTCTTTCAGAATCTTCTGCCATAAAGTTAATATCAAAAGATCGGCTTAAATGCAAATGACCGCTAATCTGATTTTTTCTAATCCAACCAAAGCGTAGGTAGACAAACGATAAATCAGTACTGTTGAAAGAAGGGTCAACATTCACGCCCAAACCCCAACGTATGCCCTTGCCGTTTTTCATTTTTCTAAACTGATAATCGAATAAGTTAAGTTTTGAAAGATTACTGGCATTAAAGGGTACAAACTGCGCTATCAGAGGCGTTACGTTGACAATATATTCTTTGTGTTTGACCCCGTCAGTATAAGTGGGGTCTTTCTCCCAATCTTTATCTTGTGCTGTCATTTTGAGCGATAGACAAGAGAGCAGCAAGAGCGAAAAAAAGCTAATCTTGTTCATATCATTAAAATTTTATAATCAAAAAAAGGAATTTGGGTAAATGGGTTTGAAAGTTGATGCCCTGAGAATTTTTTGCAGGAAATTGTGAAATATTGGTGCCAAATCCACTAAATTTAACATCATTTTTATTAAAAGCGGCATATACAGCTCCTTCTGTTCCCAATAACAACCTATCAAGCAAGGCAAATTGAAAGCCTAAAACAGGCCCTCCACCCAATGAAAAAGCCTTATCCGTTTGTATAATAGTGGTATTGGTTATCGTAGCACTGCTTTGCTCCGATTTGAAACCGGTTATGCCATCTACACCGAAATAATATTGCAGTTTAGACGATATATTATGCCGCCATTCTGTACCCAAACGCAATTGAAAATTTTGATTGGTGAGTGTATTATTTCTATTAAAAACATCTTCTTTTTTAATAGAAAAATTGACTGTCAAGCCCATCCTAAATGCCTTGTTGCCATTGACTTTTTTATAGGAAAGGAGGTAATCTCCTGCATCCGTTCGGTTATTGTTGCCGAGTAAATCGGTCAAAAGATTGGTGACATTTAAGCCCAATTCATGTTTAAAAGTCTTTGGTTTTTCTTCTTTTTCTTGTTTATCTTGTTTTTCTTGAGCGAATAAGCAAGAAGCGAATAAGAAACAATTAAGGAGAAGCGTAATTTTTTTAGTCAAAAGCATAGGGTTGTTGTTTAAGTGTGAAATAGTAATGTTTTTAAACGATGAAACGCTGCTTGTGTTGTTAAAATTAAGATTATTTATGAGGAAAATTGTCCATCCGACAGAGGCAATCATCCATGTCAAAGGCGTAATAAACCACCTACTTTTGCAAGGTCATTAAAGATTTTAACGCATGAAGAAGGTCGCAAAGCACATTTGGCTGGCAGAGTTGCGGAAGCATTGATGAAAAATCATTTCCATAAAACACTGACTGACTTGATTGGCGAGCGCATAATTATGGAAGCCAAAAGGGAATTGTACTTGACTTCTAAGCCCATTAAAGAAATTGCTTACATTTTGGGATTTAATGATGAATACTATTTCAGCCGCTTTTTCAAGCGCAATACGGACGTTTCGCCACAGCTTTATCGCGATACTGTAGGGTTTGCCAAAGCGGAAAAGTTGCTTTTGAATGCCAACTAATTTTGAAGACTTTAGAAAAAAAGACATTAGATATTCAGCAATTTCCGCTTTGACAATTCTATGACAAAACTATTTTTAAAAATCGTCAAAAATGTAGTTTTTTTACTAAAAATAAGCATTTTTTAGCGAAA
>JAYUUR010000337.1:0-11715 GCA_043754475.1 Saprospiraceae bacterium
GACAATACGTGCGTGGTAGAAACAGGCAAGCCGAAATGAGTGGACAAAGCAATCGTTGAAGCGGCAATTACCTCAGCCGTAGCCCCTTCTGCATAAGTCATGTGGCGTTTACCGATTTTTTCACCGATGGTGACGACGATGCGTTTCCAACCAATCATAGTACCCAGACCGAGAGCCACTGAAATCAAACCAATTGCCCAAAAAGGAGCATAATGGGTATAATTAGTCAGTGCTTTTACTTCCTCTTTTATCTCTTTTCGCATTTTGGGGTCAGTGATGATATTCGGCTCTTCAACAAGGGTTTTCATGTTTTTAGATAAGATATTAATCCTTTTACGGATGCTGAGGCGCGATTTCATATCGCCCATATTCGCAATATCTTGCTTCAATAATTCAATCGTTTCAAATGTTATTTTCAATTCCTTAGGAGCGAATTGATTGTTTAGGTCTGATGTTGGCAAGGCATTTTGAATATGTGTCAAGGTGGTTTGCACCTTTTGAACATCAAAATTAGGAGATAATGAATATTGCATTGGAGCAAATGTCATCAAGGCAATCATCAAAATACCAATCCCTTTTTGACCATCGTTTTGACCATGAAAAAAGCTGACCAAAGTACAGGTTGTAATCAATATACCTCTAATCCACATGGGTGGTTTGGCATCCGCTTCAGGCTCTTTGAATATCCCTTTTTTATTTTCTCCTGTAATAACCGAGCGTAAAATAAACATCAATATAATCGCCATTGAAAAGCCAAATAAGGGCGAAAACAAGAGTGCAGAGCCTATTTTAGAGGCTTCACCCCAGTTGACACCTACTTTTGCTTGGTTTTCAGGCAATGTTGAAAAAACTAAACCCACACCCAAAAGCGAGCCGATGAGTGTATGCGAACTTGAACATGGAATGCCCAGATACCATGTGCCAAGGTTCCAAATAATAGCACCCAACAAAACAGCGAGGATCATCGCTGCTGAGTGTGAGGGGTCTTGACTCATAATGGCTTCGACAGGCAGGAGGTTGGCAATTTTCATGGCTACTTCCAAACCCAAAAACGAGCTGAAAATAACACCCAGAAAATTCCACATACCCGACCAAACTACCGCGTGCATAGGCTCGAGTGATTTTGTATAGATAACAGTTGCTACCGCATTAGCAGTATCATGAAATCCATTAACAAATTCAAAAAAGAAAACCATAATAAGGCAGGCTACAAAGGCAATTGCCAAGCCAGAGGAGAGAGAACCAAATACTTCGAACATAATGTGTTGTTTAAATTGATAAAATTTTGCTGTAAACATTTCTTATTAGAATTAAAAGTAGCAAATTTTAATATTCCCAGATGTTATAGTAGAATTATTACTCCAAATTTATTTTTAAATACTACTTTTAATATTTGTCGGCGCAAAGTTGTGGTGGTTTTTGGCGATTTTATTATGTGCAATATTAAGTAATTGTTAAGTTTTTTGTTTGTGATTGAGGTTTGATGTTTGGACAATAATTTTGCGCATTATTTTATAATTTAGTATTGTTATATTAGACTTTTTACTATAACAAGTCCATTGTAGCAGTAATAAATTATCTTTTTTTCAATTTTAATTTTATAACAAAATGTTTACCAAATTAATGCTCACCTTGATGCTTGCTACAGCATCAATTTATTCGTCGTATGCCAACTATTTAGAAACTAATAAATATTTAGTTGATACTACTCCCAAGCCTTTAACTGAAACTAAAAAAAGTTGGACTGAAAGTTTTAGTATCAGAGGCTACTTGCAAGTGCGTTATAATCGCCTTCTTGAAACAAATGAACTGCTCAAATGCGAACAATGCGATCGGTCTTGGGGAGAAAATGGCGGCTTTTTTATAAGGCGTGCTCGAATAATTTTCAGTGGCAATATTCATGACCGTGTATATATGTATATCCAGCCCGACTTCGCCTCGTCAGCTTCTACTACCAATTTGCATTTTGCTCAAATCAGAGATGCCTATTTCGATGTTGCTTTAGATGCTAAAAAAGAATTTCGAGTAAGGATTGGTCAAAGCAAAATTCCTTATGGATTTGAGAATATGCAATCCAGCCAAAATCGTTTGCCCCTTGATCGGAATGATGCGGTGAATAGTGCGGTTTCTAATGAACGGGATTTAGGGGCGTTTTTCTATTGGGCACCAGAATCTAAGCGTAAATTGTTCAAAAGTTTGGTAGATGATGGTTTGAAAGGTAGCGGCGACTATGGTGTGTTTGGTTTTGGAGCATTCAATGGACAAACTGCCAACAAGCCTGAGGTTAATAATAAGCCTCACATTGTGGCGCGCGTAGCTTATCCTTTTGAGGTTAAAAATCAAATTATCGAACCCAGTATTCAAGCATATAAGGGAGATTTTACGCTCCCGACTGATAACTTGAGCACAGGCGTGAAAACGGTTAAAAATTTGACTTATTTAGACCAACGCATTGCGGCTACCTTTGTGCTTTATCCAAAACCTTTTGGTATTCAAGCAGAATATAATATCGGCAAAGGACCCGAATTTAATCCTGTAACAGACTCCATCGAAACGCAATCTCTCAAAGGGGGATATGCTACTTTCAGTTATATGATTCATTCAAAAAAACAAATTGTGATTCCTTTCTTTAGGTATCATCAATATAAAGGTGGGAAAAAACATGAATTGGATGCTCGAAGCTATAGAGTTAAAGAAATGGAAATAGGCGTTGAATGGCAGCCTTTCAAAAATTTTGAATTTGTAGCCATGTACACGCTTTCTGAACGCCGTTTTGAAGATTTTAAAAAACAGAGCAATTTTCAGAAAGGGCGTTTGTTGAGGCTTCAAGCTCAAATGAATTTTTAGAATGCAATATCGGTTCTGATTTTTCAACACTAAGTTTTAATTTTTTACACATAGGGCAGATAGAATACATAGTTTTTTATATGTGTTCTATCTGCCCTATGTGTAAAAAATTAAAACTAATCTGTAACATCATCCGATTGGTGAGACACTTCCACTTCACGATTAAGATGCACAACATGGTCTTTCTGGCTTTTACGCAGGTTCATATTTAATAATTCGACGCCCATTGAGAAGGCAATTGCGAAATAAATATAGCCCTTCGATACGTGCTGATGTAAGCCTTCTGCTATCAACATCACACCAATCAAAATCAAAAATGACAAGGCTAACATTTGCATCGTCGGGTGTTTGTTGATAAAATTACTGACAGTGTTTGAAAACAACATCATCACGATGATAGAAACAATAACCGCAATCATCATCACCACTACATCTTGCGTCATACCGATAGCCGTCAGAATAGAATCAAATGAGAAAACAATATTGACCAAACAAATTTGAGTAATCACATTCGCCATCGTAACGCCTTTTTTTGTTTTCACTTCTTGACCATGACCTTCTAATTTTTCATGGATTTCTTGCGTACTTTTATACAACAAAAACAAGCCGCCGCCCATCAATATCAAATCTTTGATGCTGATGCTAATCGGCATACCATGATCTTTTATAAATGAGATATTAAAAATAGGGTCGCTCAAAGATAAAATCCAACCGATGCCCAAAAGGAGTAACAAACGGAACAGCAATGCCAAAAGTAAACCGTAATTTCGCGCTTTCGGGCGTAATTTCGGTGGTAATTGATTGGCAACAATGGAAACAAAGATGATATTATCGACACCCAAAACGATTTCTAAAAATGTTAAGGTCAACAAACTCAACCACATATCGGCTGAGGCAAAATTGGGCAATGCGTAGTCTACAAGTAGCATATAATATAGGAATTAGGAATTAGGAATTATTTAATTTACTGCAAAATAAAAAAAATGTTTTGGAAAAAACATACCCCTCAGTATTTTAGTGCTTTTAAAACCTCTCACATAGATAAACACAAGGAAAAAACCGTTCGATTGTTCAAATGTATAGAATTTAACTTAAAAACTAACAATTAAAATTAATGAAATATAGACGATTAACAATAGAAGAATTACAAAATTTGGAGCAGAGATTCGTTCAGTTCCTCGTAGCCAATACCATAACCGGAGCCGATTGGGCAAAACTTAAAATAGATGAACCTGAGCAAGCCTCTCGCCTCATTGATATTTTCAGCGAAATGATGTTTGAAACGTCCTTGAAAAAAGTACAATACTTGAAATTAAGAGAGCCAAAAGAAATCAAAGTGTTTCGTTGCGATGCCGATAAAATAGTGCTGATGGGTTTAGTAGCCGATGAAAAAACGCCCGTTGACTTTACCAAATTGGTAGATTTAAAGGAAATTATGCACCATACTGAGGGGTTATCCATTTATCGCTCAGAAAAAAAATACGATGACAATCGAGAACAAGAGTTGTTCAAAATGATGGAAACGGGTAGCTTGATCAGCGATAGTCAGCTTTTTGATTTACTTGAAAAATTGCATACTGACTAATATCTAAATAACCAATCTCTACTTAGAATGGGCGTTTGTCAAATTAAACAAACATCTATTTATCAAAATTATTAAAATCCAATAAACGTTACAACTTTGTGATTTATACGTCTCAATTTTGCATTGTAAAAACCTTTTCGTTCGAATCCATGTTTAAATCGAAATTTTTTATAGGAATGTTAAAAAAAAAATTGGCTGGATTGTATTGTGCGGCTATGATTTTGGGCTGTAATATTCCTGTATCGACCCCCTCAGTATCCGAGGCTAATGAAGGAAAAAAAATATTAATAAGAATGCAAAATGACACTTTGAATACAAACGGTTTAGAAATAGCCACCATCGGCGGTGGCTGCTTTTGGTGCATCGAACCCATTTTCGATGAATTGAAAGGCGTTGAAAAAGTAGTGAGTGGCTATACAGGTGGTGCTAAAGAAAACCCGACTTACAAGGAAGTCTGCTACGGCAATACAGGTCATGCTGAGGTAATTGATGTCTATTTCGACCCTCAAATCATTAGTTTTGACGATATTTTACGCATTTTTTTCCATGTTCATGACCCCACTACCTTGAATCGACAGGGCAACGACATTGGCACCCAATACCGCTCAGCTATATTTTATCACAGCGAAGTTCAAAAACAGAGTGCAAAAAAAATAATAGAAGAAATTGAAAAAAGTAAGCTCTGGGATAGTAAAATTGTCACCGAAGTCACTAACTTTGCTCGGTTCTATCCAGCGGAAGATTATCATCAGCAATACTACAAATTGAACGGTCACGCACCTTATTGTCAATATATTATTGCCCCTAAAATGAGTAAATTTCGGAAAGCATATAAGGATAGATTGAAAACTTAGTAGCGCGGAACTCCAGTTCCGCATTTATATTAAAGAATTAATGTTTGATAATTAATTGGTTTTTAGTTGGAGGCGATACGAGGTATCGCCTTTTTTTTATTTTTAAAACCTATAAAACCTATAAAACCTATAAAACCTGCAAAACCAAACCTTTCAAATAAGAACCTTCGGGATGAAATATATTCACAGGATGGTCAGCCGGCTGAGTCAAATGGTGCATCACGCGCACTTTTCTACCTGCTTCAATCGCTGCCGCCACAATCGTATCATAAAATAATTGCCTATCCACCACCTGCGAACAACTGAATGTGAACAGGATACCCCCCTCAGTAATTTGCCGCAAAGCCATCGCATTGAGCCGTTTATACGCTTGCACAGCATTGTGTCGCTTGGAAATGCTCTTCGCAAAAGCAGGTGGGTCAACCACTATGACATCATATATGTCTTGGTTTTCTTTCAAAAAAGACAGCACATCAGCCGCTGTTGACACTGCCGAGCCTTCAAATGGGCGATTCAATTCCACGTTTTTATCAGTCAAATCAATCGCTTTTTGAGAAACATCTATCGAATGTACCGATTTAGCTCCTGCTTTCAAGGCATAAATTGAAAAACCGCCGGAGTAGCAAAAAGTATTCAATACCGATTTTCCTCTCGCATATTTTGCAATCAATTGGCGGTTGTCGCGTTGATCGAGGAAGAAACCTGTTTTCTGTCCTGTTACCCAATCAATGGCGAATTGATTACCATTTTCAAGCACAATTTGAGGCGTTTCAATGCTTTGAGGATTATATAAGTAGTCATTTTTCAATGAAATTTGGCTCACATACTGAGGGGGTAAAGTCTCAACGCTTTTATCATAAATCGCAATCAATTGATTACCAAACACTTGTAATAAAGCATTTTTTATCATATCAATTGAGCGATGTATGCCAATAGCATGGCATTGCACCACCGCCGTTTGAGCATAAACATCTACAATCAGCCCGGGCAATCCATCGCCTTCTGCATGTATGAGGCGATAACAATTGGTTTCTTTTGAATCAATCAAACCCAAGGTGCGGCGATATTCCAAAGCATTTTGAAGGCGTTTTATCCAAAAAGCAGCATCAATTGTCTCATTCAATTCAAAACTCAAAACCCGCACTGCAATGCTGCCATCATTATAATACCCCATCGCTAAAGGCTGCCCCCTAAAATCAAGCACTTCAACTAAATCGCCATCGGCAATATTGCCTCCGTTGTCAGTTGTTATTTTAGCAATTGCGCCTGAAAAAATCCATGGATGGAAGCGTTTTAAGGGTTCTTCTTTTCCTTTTTTTAAAAATATTTTATGCATAATTAATCAATTTTTCAATTATAAACCCGTTTTCCAAATAACAAACTACCAATTCTCACCATCGTACTCCCTTCTTCAATCGCCATTTTATAGTCATCGGACATGCCCATTGAGATGTCTTTAAATGATTGATTGTCAATAAAATAGGTATTTTTCAAAGTATCAAAAATCTTTTTTAAGGTTTGAAATTCATACTTGACTTGCACTTTATCGTCTGTAAATGTAGCCATGCCCATAACGCCACATATCTCAACGTTTTTGCAATCAGACCATAGAGCATCTTCTATCATCAAACGCACCCCCTCAGTATCAAAGCCAAATTTAGTCTCTTCATCCGCAATATGAAATTGCAGAAGACATTTAATTTTTCTATTATTTTTAAAAGCTTGTTTATCAATTTCTTGCAGCAGTTTAAATGAATCTACTGAATGAATAGTGTGGACAAAAGGCGCGATGTATTTTACTTTATTGGACTGCAAATGCCCG
This sequence comes from Saprospiraceae bacterium, assembly GCA_043754475.1. Lineage (GTDB taxonomy): Bacteria > Bacteroidota > Bacteroidia > Chitinophagales > Saprospiraceae > JAAFJT01. The sequence continues at coordinate 7,109 of JAYUUR010000337.1, forward strand.
ATGAAATGCCATTCAATATCCTTAGGCAAAGCAGCATATTTATCCACCAATTCCTGCACATAATTTTCACCGAAAGCCCTTTGCCCTTTGTCATAGAGTTCCATAATGGCTTCATTTGTCTTGGTTTTGGAAACGGCGATGAGTTGTGTATGGGTGGGTTGAAGGTCTTTTAAAATTTGTTCATACATGTTTTTAAATGATGAATGATGAATGATGAAATGACAAATACTTAAAAAAGAAGCCGAGGGCAGTTGGTTGGCAAATAAAAAAATCCGTTTCATTTGTCTGAAACGGATTTTTTATCACCTATTACCAATCACCCATTACCCATGATATTAGTCTTTCATAAATGGATAGCCGGGTTCTGCATAATTATCTTCATATAGTTCAGAAGCATCAGGATAAGGAGAGGCTTTAGCGAAATCCACCGCTTCTTGCATTTCTTTTTCCGTTTTATCTTCTATCAATTTTATCTCTTCCTCTGTGGCTATCCCCTCAGTAATCATCTTATCGCGCGTGGTTTTTATTGGGTCAATACTTTTATAATGAGCCGTTTCTGCTCTGCCTTTTTCATCTTTCCGATATTTTTCAGGGTCAGAAACCGAGTGACCTTTGTAGCGATACGTCTTAATTTCAAGGAAAAAAGGACCTGCTCCGCTGCGAATATGTTCAGCCGCCTTGGTCAAACCTTCATGAACAGACTCTGGTGTCATGCCATCAATAATAGCAAAAGGCATATCAAAACCTTTGGCAACTGTTGCTACATCTTTTACATTGGATGTGCGGGCTACTGAAGTACCCATAGCATAACCATTATTTTCACAAATATATAGTACAGGAATTTTCCAAGTCATTGCCATATTGCCGGCTTCGTACAAAATGCCTTGCCGTGCAGCACCATCGCCAAACATAGTAGCACACAGTAAATCAGTACCGCGATATTTTTCAGCAAAAGCAATGCCCGTTCCGATACCAATTTGAGCACCGACGATACCATTGCCGCCGAAATAGCGACCTTTTTTACTGAAAAAGTGCATCGAGCCGCCTTTTCCTTTCACAACGCCCGTTACTTTTCCAAATAATTCAGCCATCGCCTCCCGTGCAGGGATGTCACGCATCAAGCCGATGCCGTGCTGGCGATAAGCCGTCACGATGGCATCTTCAGGTTTCAAAGCTGTTTTCAAGCCGGCTGCAATCGCTTCTTGACCGATATAAACGTGGCAAAAGCCGCGTACATCGTCGCCATAATGCTCCAAAACACGCTCCTCGAAACGGCGGATGCGAAACATGGTTTCGTACCATGTCATATAAAGTTCTTTACTAAATTTTGGCGCGCCTTTTTTCGCACTTTTCGCGGGTTTCTTTGCAACAGATGCTTCCATTATTCAAATTTAATTGGTTGTAATATATTGTATTACACTGTTAGCGAATTTTCGCCTTGAATATTATTTTAACTTTTAAAGTTAGTGCGTAATGTTGAAATAACCAACAAAACATGGGTAATAAGTAATGAGTGATAGGTAATTATCACGATTACTTAATTACTCATTACCTATTACCTATTACCCATTACCCATGTTTTACTGAGGGGGTCACTTTTCAAAATAAAATTCCGCAGATTTAGGCGTAAACTTCACATTTCGAACAAAATTTGGTTGTTGAGAGAGCACAATCGTAACAGTATTATTCGTAGAGTTCAGAGCGGCACCTTTTAAATCTACTTCAGCAACGAAATTAGCCGCGCTCAATTGAGCATATCTGCTGAGAGCTACTGTACAATCTAATTTGATTTTATTTGGAAAAATTTTCAGTTGTTGAGGTGCATTTTTAACAATGATGGGGATAAACATAGATTTTTCAGTGAATTGCTCGGCGAAGATAGTTGCCTCGGTTTCCTGAATATCATATCTTAAAACGGGGTGGGGTAAGAGCCTAACTTTTTGAACCTTTTTTTCTTTCAAATTAAAAGCAGATAAGGTATCCGTTCTTATAGCTCTTACTTTATCAATAAAAGATTTAGGTCCAAAAATGGTCACTACTGAAGGGTTCAATTGAATCTCGTCCGCAAAATCAAAGCCATTTTCAAAGTGAATATTGGTCAAAACCTCTATTTTTACTTGTTTTGAAAAGGCATCCTCTATTTCTAAACTCACTACATCTGGATTAATACTCACCACTTCCGAAGATGTATTTTGCATAAATGCATTGCGTAAAGAAAACATTTGAATACTATCTGAGGTCAGTTCAAGCCTAATTTTATTTTCCGAACGCCCTGAGAGAATGTCCCAACCCGTACCACGAACGGTTACGAGCGCGTACTGAGGGGGTACGTTGCTGAGGGTTTTGCCAGATGGCAAATTATATTCTATTTTGAGAGGAATATTTTTAGTAAAAGATGTTGAAAGTTTATTCAATATCCAAAAACAAAGAGCTATGCCGATGCAAGTCATCAGCACAGCTCTATCTCTTGTCCAAAACTGTCGAATTTTATCCGTTGGTTTCATCTTTAATGCTTGATGCAAAAGATTCTGTCATTTCTTTGGAAATAGAATTTTTGGTTATGCGGACAAAAACGGCATTCGCAATTTGCAAAGTCACTACTTGCCCTTCAATCTTGTTGATTTTACCAATCATTCCACTGGCTGTTACCACTTCTTTACCTTTTTCAAGTGAATCAGCAAAAGTATTTTGCTCTTTCGCGCGCTTTTGTTGTGGGCGTATCATGAAAAAATAGAAGACAACAATAATCATCAAAATTGGCAACATGCCCGTTAGTGAGCCTAATCCGCCGCCGCCGGCTTGTAAAAACAGAGTACTCATAGTTTTTTTTAATTTAAAATTTAAAAAATAAATTTGGTTGAAAGGAAATTAGATAAATCCTCATTGATAATTTCATTTAAAAGTGCCTTATTTTCAGGCGTTTGCTTGGTGGCTACAATAGTCCGGATTGAAAAACTCCGCAAGGCGTCAAAAACCGACAACGTACCTTGCGCCGAATCCTTCCGACCTGTAAATGGGAACGAATCGGGACCTCGCTGACATTGTGCATTGATATTCACCCTCGAAACTTGATTCACCAAATGGTCTATTAAATGCGCGATTTCATCAGCATCCGTTCCAAAAATAGATACTTGCTGACCATGATTGGAGTTAATCAAATATTCAATCGGCTCTTTCACTTTGTCAAAAGCCAGAACAGGTATGAGCGGACCAAATTGCTCCTCTTCATACATCCGCATTTTTTCATTGACAGGATAAACGATTGCTGGAGTGACAAACGAATTACATTGGCTACCCCCCTCAGTATTAATCACTTTTGCACCATATCCGATGGCTTCATTGATAACATCTGTCAAATATTGAGGCTTTTCAGGCTCGGCTACGGGTGTAATATTAACCCCTTTTTCCCAAGGCATCCCCATTTTGAGTGCTGAAACTGCTGCACTGAGTTTATCTAAAAATGTGTCAGCAATACTTGAATGCACAAACACTATTTTTAAGGCAGTACAACGCTGACCATTGAATGAAAGTGAGCCAAGCAGTACCTCTTTTACAGCCGCATCAATATCCGCATTACGCAACACAATAGCCGCATTTTTAGCATCCAAACCCAAAACTGAGCGCAAACGATTCACTTTTGGATGCATTTTTTGCAATTTATCAGCCATTTTGCTTGAGCCGATAAGCGTTAGGCAATCCACTTTGCCCGATGTCATCAAGGGCGGCACGACCGTACTGCCACGTCCATAAAGGAAATTAATGACGCCTTTTGGGAAGCACTTTTTATAGGCTTCTTGAAAAATATTATGCAACAAAATACCTTGACGTGGCGGCTTAAACATCACTACATTACCCATTATCAAAGCCGGAATCAACATCGTATAAGTCTCATTCAAAGGATAATTGAAAGGACCCATACACAACACCACACCCAACGGCGAACGGCGAATTTGCCCAATAATACCCTGTTCAATCTTAAAACCGCTGCTATCGCGATCCAATTTTTTCAATTCATCGATAGTGGCATAAATATATTCCACTGTTCTGTCAAATTCTTTTTCAGCATCGGGCAGGCTTTTACCGATTTCCCACATCAAGAGTTTGACGACTTGACTGCGGTAGGTAATCATCATTTTTGTAAATTCCTCCACACATTTGATGCGGTCTTCTACGCCCATTGTGGGCCATTTTCCACGCCCCGAATCATAGGCTTTTTGAGCTGACTCCAAGGCTTTTAGTGCTTCAATTTCACCAATCAGTGGATAACTACCCAATAATTTAGGTTTCAATTCATTGCCTTCGTGAATAAAAATGGGTGAATAAACCTCTTGCACAGGACCCTCCCAATGCACGATTTTTCCATCCAAAAGATAATCGCGTTGATGAATAGGTGTCGTAATGTCCCATTCTTTGGGTACTTCTTCGGCTGTTGGAAATAGATTTTTAAGTTTTTGAGAAACGTCCATAATGCGTTGATATTTAATTGGTTATATATTTTCTACCAATATTATCAGCAATTTCCGCTTTGACAATTCTATGACAATTCAATGAGTTGATTTTACTAAAAATAAGCGGTTTTCGCTAAAAAATGCTTATTTTTAGTAAAA
>JAYUUR010000338.1:0-3853 GCA_043754475.1 Saprospiraceae bacterium
TAGTTGATTGGATTGTGTTGCAACTCACCAGTAGCTAATTGTTCGCCATGTTTTTTTTCTTTACTTCATATCATTGTTTTTTACGTCCAGTAGTATAATCTGTATTAATAGGCACGCCATCCACAACATATAATGGTGTGCGACCCCTCAGTAAAACCTGTGGAGAACCCAACATTTCGCCTGTTACGCCAACCGTCAAACCTGCCACTTTACCCACTAAATTGGCAACAGGATTGGTTTCACGCGCCTTGGTTAATTCAGAACCTTTCACGTCTTGCACAGCATAACCCAAAGACGCTTTCGTCTTTTTGATGTCCAAAGCCGTTGTAACCACCTCCTGCAAAACGGTAGATTGTTGTTTTAATAATAAAACGAGGTCATTTTGAGCCGATACTTCTATGGGTTCATAGCCCATAAAGCTGACAACCAATGTTTCACCGATTTTAGCATCAAGGCTAAACTGACCATCTAATTCCGTTAAAGTGCCTTTTGTTGTGCCTTTAACAACGATAGATGCGCCCGGTAAGGGGCTGTTGTCACCGCTATCGGTGATTTTACCTCGCACTTGAGCAGAAGACGCTGTCGCCAATAGCAACAACGCCCCAGCCAAAACGAGTCTCGGAAGAGCGTTAAAAATTTTCATAGCCTTATTTTTTAAATGATACACAATAGTGATTGGTTTGGTTAATAAAGATGTAGTTATTTTCGGGGCAAAGGTAGAGGAGAGGTGTGGGAGGTATTGCGTTTTAAGGGTTAAGTTATCGTTCAGTTATCGTTCAGTTTGTGTAAAGTGAGCGCATTAAAAAATAAAGCTGCCAAAAGATTTTAAACCTTTTGGCAGCTTATTCGGGTCTGATATTCAAATATCGACCCCTCAGTATCTCAACATTTTTCGATGTAACTTTTAAAAATCTTTTTCCAAATCGTATCGCACCAAATAGGTTGTAACAGTTACATTTTTATTCTCAAAATAATCAGTTTTTTCCAATACATCTTTATGGGTAACAGTTGAATTGATAAAAACCAAATAAGTAGCTGTGGTCAAGCCCATGCGATTTGCATAATAGGCAACTTGTTCTTTCCCTTTGTTGAATTGAGTAATATTCTGATATACCTTACTTTCTATCAAGGCTTCTTCACCTTTGATATTGATAATCATATCTGTTCTGCCCAAATTGGTATGGGCTTCGATATAAGATGTGCCGCCTACAACCCCCAAAAAAGCATTAATGTACGTTTCAAAACTATACATCAAAGCTGCTTCTTTTATCGAAATGGCATTGCCATTTTCATCAAATTCTAAAAAATAACGAAACCCCCTTTTTAAAGCATATTCTTTATATTTTTCAATCACTTGGGGCATATTCAATATGCCTTTAGACGTAAAATAGTCACTAATATCTATATTTTCTTGAATACGCCCTTCCTCGCCATTCATATAAGGGTAAAAAGCAACGTGTAGGCATTTTTGATAAAGTGGCACCCAAAATTGAACAAAACCATCAGGGTCTTTTTTGATAATACCGTTGGTATGTAGCACTTTTATGTTTTCCCTATTGATTTGAAAAGGCACTCGTCCCTCAGTGAACAAAAGCCTTTCCACAAGGGAGCGATATTGACTGGCTTTGTTGATGATATTGGAAAGGTTTTTATCAATAGCCTCAGTTAAATACCAGTCTTCTACTTTCAAATAATCCTCGTAATCAATCACTGCTTTTGTCGGGTTATTCAGCACCAATTTAGCTGCAAAACCATTAACCAAACCCGGTTGATTAGCCGTAATCTCTGAAATTTTGGCTATTACTGAGGGGTCAAAAATCTGCCCTGTTTCCGCTTCGTGTTGTCCTAAGAGTTTAAGCGTTTCTTCATCGGTGAAATAAGGGACATTCAAATTATCTGTTATATTGAATGGGCTGGCGTTGTCTTGTACAATGCCCACTATATTGCTCACACCTACTAAAATAACCGATTTTAAACCATGTGTTTCTCTTGAATGATAGACATTGCGAATGGCGTGTAAAAATTGACCAAAGAAATCAGGATTAATGCCTTCTACCTCATCAACGATTAGAACTAATTTTTTATCATTTATTTTTAAAATTTCTGTAAAAGTTTCCCCCAAACCTTTTCCTGTAAAATCAATACCCCAATATTGATGCAAATGGAAATGAAAATGATTTAAAAAAGCGACAATAGTCTCTTGTTTATAATTCTCAAAATTAACATGAGCTACCTTATAGCCTTCTTTTTCAAGAGCCTCAGCCAATAATCTGAAATAAGTACTTTTTCCCGTTTGACGAGGTGCCCAAATGGTAAAATAGCGTTCATCAAGTACTTTTGATAAACCCATTTTTACGATTTCTGAACGAAGCAAGGTGTAATGCTTCGCTATTATATTTGGACCCGATGTGTTAAAATACCGCATGAAATGATTTTTATTTAGGGCAAAGTTAGTGTTTTTATTGAGTTTAAAAAACGCTTGATTATCTCCTTGATAATCAAGCGTTTATAAGTTTTCACCCCCTCAGTATTTCAACTAAAAATAAGCAATTAAAACGACCAACTCACACTAAAAGAAGCCGACCTTCCCACGCCATTCACGCCCGACCCATGCGTGCGATAATCTTCATTCAAAAGGTTTTGGAAAGCGATATTTAAACTCAAATCTTTAAAAGAATAACCACCGTAAATATTAATAATCGTCCAAGCGGGTGTGCCGCCTTTCGGTATTCGATTGTCGTCTTTGTCACCTTGTGCCAAGCGGTCTTGTTTCGTTGCGCCTGCTATTTCTAAGGTTGAAAACTAAGATTTTTTATTGAAATTAACGGCAAAACGACCATTTAAAGGTGGAATACGGCACATAGGTTCATTTTTAGTTAGGTTTTGACCGTGGGTGTAGGTCATACCTGTTTCGATATTGACCCCCTCAGTAAAAGTATATTTCCAAGCCGTTTCAATGCCTTGAATGTAGCCTTTTTCCACGTTTTCTTTTTGATACAAAGGGTAGCCTTGCACCGTCTGCGTATCTACTTTTACTCTGGCAATGATATTCCGCAATTCATTTCTATACAAATAGGTTTCACCTTGCAAATGCTCATTTTTATACTTAAAACCCAATTGCATATTGTATGATTTTTCGGGATTCAAATTAAATTAGGCGTTTAATATTTAAAATCCACGATGCCCAAAGTGCCTAAATCGTCAATATTCGGCGCACGAAAAGCGGAATTGGCAGATATAAATATATTCAAATTATCTGCTACCCCCCTCAGTATTGAAGAGCTGGATGAAGTGTTTATCTACACCATTATTAGTAACAGCCACCATTTTTTTAGAAGGTGATAAAACCACATTCAACGGCAAATCGCCCAACGGAAGGCTTGTGCCTGCGGGCGTGAGTTTCTATTGATTGGGCAATTGTACACGTTTGGCAGCGAGGGATTTATAAAGCGAGTCATTTTTAACTGAATCTACTGCTTGTTTGGAACCTGTACAAGATAAAATGGAGCATAAACACCCCATAAGGATAATTGGATAAATGTGTATTTCTCTTTTCATAATCAGATTATTTGGTTTAAAAATCGTGCTTTTATTGGCTCAAATGTCGGGTATTACTGATAAGAATTACTATTTGGACTATTAAGTTTGAGTTAAGAGTATAGGTGGCATTCTAAACTTTACAATCATTTAAGGTTAAAAATTACACTACATGACAATTTTTTTGAGTTCAAAGAAGTTGTCATGTAGAATTTTATAGATATCCTGAAAACTCCGAAGATTTTTCAATGTTTAAATAATGAGTTGAAAAACAGCGTCTAATTGCTGTTTTGAGATGTTATTGTCTTTTTTGAAG
>JAYUUR010000339.1:0-3852 GCA_043754475.1 Saprospiraceae bacterium
TTTACCTTTGGTCAAGAAGATTCTTATTAAACACGTCCGTTATAGGGACGCAGAATCTCCTCCAAAAATTAAAAACAAAATCTTTTGAACACCAATGATTTATCATTCATCATTTTCTTACTTTTATTGAAATAAAAACTAACTTGCAGAGTCAGTTGTAACAATTCACCAAACTAATTTTAGAAATGAAAATAAAAATCTTACTCTACCTAACCCTCATTACAGCCTCTCTTTTCGCTCAGAATAAAGCACCACTTAGAGGCGAAGGCGATGGACCTTATACCCAACTCATTATTAGGGGTGTGACCCTCATCAATAGCACAGGCGCGCCGCCGATTGGACCCGTTGATATTGTGGTTGAAAACAACCGTATCAAATTGGTGAAAACGGTGGGCTACCCGGGCGTGCCGATTGACCCTGCCGGACGCCCTAAATTGAAAGCTGGCGGCAAGGAAATGGAGTGTATGGGCATGTATTTATTGCCCGGCTTCGTGGATATGCATGGGCATATTGGCGGTAAAGCGCAAGGGGCGGATGCAGAATATGTTTTCAAATTGTGGATGGCGCATGGCATTACTACCATTAGAGACCCTTCGGCTGGCAACGGATTGGATTGGGTATTGGATGAGAAGAAAAAAAGCTTGGCGAATGAAATCACTGCGCCGCGCATATTAGCCTATACTGCCTTTGGTGCAGGCTTGGATGAACCTGTTTCAACGCCCGAAGGTGCACGACAATGGGTGCGCGATAATGCAAAAAAGGGGGCGGACGGCATCAAGTTCTTCGGAGCTAATCCCGATGTGATGGCTGCGGCTTTGGAGGAAAATAAGAAAATAGGCTTGCGATCCGCTTGTCACCATGCTCAAATGGATGTTGGCAGATGGAATGTTTTGAACTCAGCCAGAGCAGGTTTGACCTCAATGGAGCATTGGTATGGCTTGCCGGAAGCCCTTTTTGTAGATAAAACGATTCAAAATTACCCCCCTCAGTATAATTATCAAAATGAGACCAATCGGTTTGAAGAAGCGGGTAAATTATGGAAACAAGCCGCACCGCCATATTCCGATAAATGGAATCAAGTAATGAATGAATTATTGAAATTGGATTTTACGCTTGACCCGACTTTCAATATTTATGAAGCCAATCGCGACCTCATGCGGGCGCGCAATCTTGAATGGCATAAAGAATACACCATGCCGACGTTGTGGCGTTTTTATATGCCCAGCCGCCTTTCGCACGGTTCATACTGGAACAATTGGGGAACGGAACAAGAGGTAGCTTGGAAAGAAAACTACCGCTTATGGATGGCTTTTGTCAATGAATATAAAAATCGGGGCGGTCGTGTGACGGCGGGTTCTGATTCGGGTTTCATATTTCAATTGTATGGTTTTGCTTATATTCGAGAATTAGAGTTATTGCGTGAAGCGGGTTTTTCACCGCTTGAAGTGATTCGTTCGGCTACGCTTTATGGTGCGCAAGCCTTGGGCATGGAAAAAGAAATTGGCTCAGTAGAAGTAGGGAAATATGCCGATTTTGTCATTTTAGAAGAAAATCCCCTTGAAAACTTGCAAGTTCTCTACGGAACGGGTGCTATTAAATTGAATGATAAAAATGAAGCAGTGAGAGTAGGCGGTGTAAAATATACAGTCAAAGATGGTATCGTTTATGAAGCCAAAAAGCTTTTGGAAGATGTTCGTAAAATGGTGGCTGCTGCTAAAAAAGGGCAGGAGTTGAAACAGCCGGGGGTGAAGGATAGTGAGAATTGATTGTTTTGAAATGATTAAAGTGAAATTTAGTGTGAGTCCTCTGGACTGTGACAGACCTATCAAACGGCTTAGAGGTGCTTATTTTTCAAGAGTTGGTATTGAGCGTCTAAGCGCAGTAAGAATAAAAGAGTTGAACGTGAGTGAACTGTACGAAGAAGTGTCGAAAAGGATTGGATTACATCAAAAATAAGGGATGGTCTGCCCTGTAAGAGCCGTAAAAAAAGTTATTACACTTCTCTTTCGCCCACAGCCCTAATTTCATTAAAAAGCTGAATCAACTCCTCGTTAGGCTCTTGCCCTTTGTTTTTCGTTTTAAAATACTCGACAAACAGGCTACGAATATCATCGGTATCGGGATTAATCGTCGTCTCTTTTCCCTTCAGCGCATCTTGATTGCGGGCATGGAAATTTATGGGCGGCACAATGCCCGGGTGCGCTTCATTGAGTTGCTTGGTCAAAATGGGCGATAAAGTTTTATCAGAAATGAAAGTCAATTGAATCAAAGCATCGGGATATTCTGCAAACCAAGCGAGGGCGGTATCCATATCGTCAAACGTTTTTTGATATAGTTTTTTAGGTGTTTCTAACTTAATGCGTTGGTAATCAACTTTTTGCGAAGGTTCTGCATCAATCAGCATTACATATTTGTCTTGATTTTTTTCATTAAAACTATAGCCCAACGGACTGCCTGAATAAATAACAGGGCAAGGCTTTTTAGAAATCTCTTGCTGCCGATGCAAATGCCCGAGCGCAATATATTGCAGTTGTTTAGGAAAATTTTCAGTATAAATAGCGGACGCACCGCCTATATTTATCGGTCTTTCTTCTTCAGGTTCTTCGGGTACTTCACCCCCTTTCACCATGACGAACAAGTGGGCGATGGCGATGTTGACGCTAAGTCCAAGCCCCCTAACCCCCAAAGGGGGGACGCTGTCGGGTAGTTCACTTACTGTCAATGGTGGACTCAGCTCCCTAACCCCCAAAGGGGGAACGCTGTCGGGTAGTTCACTTACTCTCAATGGTGGAATGCTATCAAGCGAGTTTCCCCCCTCGGGGGGTAGGGGGCTTATTCCCTCATTGAGAGTAAGTGAACTCCCCGTAGTCGTCCCCCCTTCGGGGGTTAGGGGGATTGTTTCAAGGCTTAGGGGGCTATCAAAAACATGCGCCCATTTTTCAGCTAACAACTGCCGCAATGTCTCATCCGTATTTTCCACGCCGAGATACTCTGCCAAACGGTATTCATTGGCATACGGCGCAAGGAGAATGCGCAAAGGGTAATCGTATCCGAGTACTTGCAATTCAATGAACCCCTCAGTACTGCAGGTCACTGCGAAGCCATTGGGCAATTCGTAAGGCTCAATAACGGACTTCGGATAGCCTGCAAATATAATCCCGCACTCCCGCGCCAAAGGATTGGGTGCTTCGATGCGCTCAGGCGAATCGTGATTGCCCGCGATAGCAATAATAGGGCGTAAACCGTTGTTAGACAATCGTTTACATGTTTTATAAAATAATGATGTGCTTTCATTCGGTGGATTAAATGTATCGAAAAGGTCACCTGCGATGATGACCACATCCACGTTTTCACGGTTAGCAATTTCACAAATTTCATTCAACACAATTTGTTGTTCCTCGTGGCGGCTATAATTATTGAGGCGTTTTCCGAGATGCCAATCGGCGGTATGGAGTATTTTCATGTATAATTCAATCAATATAATATGACAAAGGCTTTTTTGAAAAATAAAGTTCCAAAGTTATTCAAAAGCGTGAATAATAGGTTTAGCGACGATATAAAATACTCATTTAAATAACTGGGCTCATTCAAGACTCAAATATAGAGTCCAGCGGACTCACACGTTTGTAGAAATATAACCCATACAATGGATTTTACGAGTCCAGCGGACTCGCACATTTATATCCTTCAGAACCAATTAGCCTCGCCTATATGACGACCAACTAAGTAATTAAATTTTAATTTTTTAAAAAAAACTAAATTACTGTCCAACAATTTTTTTTAAAGTATAAAAGCCTGATTAAGAGTAACAAAGTCGTAAATAATGGCTTCGATGTAAGCGATAAAATCAGA
>JAYUUR010000340.1:0-3849 GCA_043754475.1 Saprospiraceae bacterium
AAATAAATTCATCATAAATTGACAATATTTAATTTTATCCTAATTTAACAAAGTCAAGCTAATGATTCATCATTAATAATTCATCATTTTAAAACTATAATTTCATGAAACAAACAAAATCTATCATATTTTTTATTCTCATTTCAAATATCCTCTTTTTCTTATCTATTTCATTAAATAAAATTGAAACTAATGAAAATTCAGATAAGAATTGTAATGAGAGCGATGAGATGAAGCCCTCCGATTGGCTCTATGCTCAACGTGTTTTTCCCTATGATAAAATCAACCCAGAAGCCTACATGGAGGCAATGCATCAAGCACAAAGTATTAAAAATCAACCATTTACACTGAGGAATAATGCTCCATGGACTTTAGCAGGACCTACCAATGCAGGTGGACGCATCAACTCTTTGACAGCTCACCCCTCGGATCCTCAAACGATTTATATCGGTGCAGCAGCAGGTGGCGTTTTCAAAACGACCAACGGCGGCGGCTCATGGACACCTATTTTTGATGAGAATAGCAGCCTTTCTATTGGCGATATTGCTATTGCACCCACGAATAAAGACATCCTTTACGTGGGTACGGGCGAGGCAAACGGCGGCGGCGGCTCCGTCAATTTCGATGGTTTAGGTGTTTTTAAAAGTATAAATGGCGGTACAAATTGGCAAAATATCGGCTTGGAAAATGTCGGCAGCATCGGCAAAGTGGTCATTGACCCTCAAAATCCAAACCGAGTTTTTGTAGCGGCGATGGGCACTTTGTACGATAAAAACCCCCATCGAGGCATTTATCGCACCATCGACGGCGGCGGCTCTTGGCAAAAAGTGTTGTATGTAACCGATTCTACAGGTTGCATTGATGTGGCTATTCATCCTCAAAATCCGAATATTCTATTGGCTACCATGTGGGAACGCATTCGTCGCCCTCATTATAGGGATTATGGCGGCTCCACTTGCGGCGTTTATCGCTCGCTTGATGGAGGTGACACTTGGGAAAAAATGACGAACGGACTGCCGACCACCAATATCGGCAGGATGGGCATCACTATTTCTCCTGCAGACCCCTCAGTATCTTACACTATTATTGCCGATGAAATCGGCTTTTTTAAAGGTTTGTTTAAATCAACCGACAATGGCAGTTCTTGGACGCCATTAGATCCAAACAATAATCTTTCTTTTATGTATTCATCGTTTGGCTGGTGGTTTGGTAAAATTATAGCTGACCCCGTTGATGTGAACACCGTTTACGCACTTGGTGTGGACATCAATAAAACGACCGATGGCGGGCAAACTTGGCGCACCGTTTCAAGCGGTATCCACGTTGATCAACATGCTTTGTGGATAAATCCGAACAATTCAAATCAAATTTATGCTGGCAACGATGGCGGTTTTTATACTTCTGAAAATGCCACAACTTCTTGGAATTATGTCAATAATTTGCCAATAACGCAATTTTATACAAGTGAAATTGATGAAAAAAATCCTCAACGCCTGTATGGTGGCACGCAGGACAACGGCACTTGGCGCACTTTGACGGGCGGTGTCAACGACTGGCAGCAAATTTATGGAGCGGATGGTTTTGTTTGTTTGGTCGATCCGTTGGATAATAATTTTGTTTATGCGTCTTATCAAAATGGTAATTTTTTGCGCTCCGTAGATGGGGGTGGTAATTTTGACTTCGGCGTGGCAGGGGTGAGCCCTTCTGACCGTAAAAATTGGAAAACGCCTGTCGTTTTATCGCCTGACAATCCTTCTACGCTATATTATGGCTCGAATCGGCTGTATCGCTCTACCGACCGCGCGGCAACTTGGAGAGTTATCAGCCCTAATTTAACGAACGGTGCAGGCGGTGGTAACCTCACTTTTGGCACCATTACAGCCATTGCTGTTTCGCCTAAAAATACGCAAATTATTTACACGGGTGCTGATGATGGCAACGTTTGGGTCACTTCCGATGGCGGAACTAATTGGTCAAAAATCACTAACGGTTTGCCCAATCGCTGGGTGACGAGCATTGCCGCCGACCCATTCGATGAAAACACGGCATATATCACATTTTCAGGCTATAAATGGTGGGATTATCAACCGCACGTGATGAAAACCACCAATAAAGGCAACACTTGGACGGATATTTCAAGCAATTTGCCTCAAGCACCCGTGAATGATTTCATCGCTGACCCACAGGTTGCTTCGTCCCTCGCAATGACGGCTGATGTTTTTTATGTTGCTACTGACTTCGGCGTGTACGCTACTTACAATGGTGGGGCGAGTTGGGCGACTTTGGGCACGGGATTACCGCTGGTTTCTGTCATGGATCTGACCTTGCACAATGGCTCTCGGACGCTTGCCGCCGCTACGCATGGTCGTTCAATGTATCGTATTAATTTGCCGACTGCTACATCCAATTTGTCCATCAGCGGCTCTATTCGTCGAGAGTTAGGAGACACGGTAGCAGCGCAAATTTTTTTATATAAAAATGCTTTATTTCAAACGCTGAATAGCAGTCTTTTTAATTTTAGTAATCTGCCCAATTTTCAAAATTATGAAATCAAACCTTATCGAAATGATAAGCCTTTGCAGGGCGTGACAACGTTCGATATTGCCCTCATCAGTCGCCATATTTTGGGCATCGAACCCCTCAGTACACCCTATAAAATCATCGCTGCCGATGCCAATCATGATGGCGAAGTGGATGCCACTGATATGTTGCTTATTCGTAAATTGATATTGCGCCAAATTGATACGTTGCCCAATAATACGGCATGGCGTTTTGTGCCTAAAAATTATGTTTTTGCTAATCCTCAAAACCCATTTTCACCTATTTTTTCTGAATCAATCATATTCAATAATTTGAATGAAAATATAGCAAACGCTGATTTTTATGCCATCAAAACAGGCGATGTGAATAACTCGGCTAATTTGTTTTTTCAAGGCAAAATTGAAAACAGAAATGATGATCAAACATTGACAGCCAATATTTTAGATAAAGTTTTAGAAAAAGATAGGATTTATAAAATTCCATTGACTGTCAGTAATTTAAAACAAATTGTAGCATTTCAATTAGCTTTTAATTGGGATAAAAATGCGGTGGAAAATATCCAAATTCAAGCAGGTGATTTGCCTTCATTCAATGCCCCCAATTATGCTATTTTTAAAGATAAAAATGTAGTGGCAGTCGCTTGGAATGGTAATGATTTAGTTGAAAAAAATCAAGAAAAAGTCATTCTCAATTTAATTATTCAACCTAAAAAAACAGTAAAATTGAGTGAAATTTTGACTCAAAATGATGCGCATACTGAGGGGGTATCATACACTCAAAATGGTGATGCTTTTCCATTGAAATTGAATTTTATTTCTGATAAAAAAGAAGGTTTTACCCTGTATCAAAACTATCCCAATCCTTTCAGTTTTGAGACTAAAATTCCGTTTGATTTGCCTCAAAATGAGTCTGTACATCTCACTATTTCTGACCTTTCGGGTAAAGTTTTGGAGGATATAACTCGCTCTTTTTCAAAGGGTTTTAACGAAATTGTTTATCAACCTCAATTAAATAATAGCGGAACAGGTATTTTGATTTATCGGTTGGAAACTGCTCAAGGTGTCAAAACGCAGATGATGTTTAAAATTGCCCATTAGGTGTATTAGACCACGAATTTTACGAATTGACGAATATTTGCTAATCTACGTGTTGACTGTCAACATCCAGATTAGCAAATATTCGTCAATTCGTAAAATTCGTGGTACAATACCTGACAACTCCGAAGATTTTAAAACAGTTAAATAATGAGCTCCAAAGCATCGTCAATTTGCTCTTTAGAGATATCAAACTCATGTTTAAATAATTCAA